>NZ_JIAK01000027.1 GCF_000620765.1 Desulfovermiculus halophilus DSM 18834 | reverse complement strand
GCAGAAAGTCACAGCCAAAATGAACCTACAGTGGAGAGCGTCTTGAACCTGATGGTAACAGCTCTTGGTCTGAGCCAGGACTTTCTCCAAAAATCAGCCTTCAACAAATGCAAAGAACGAATCGAAAGGCTGCTGTCATCAGTAAGCTATATCGGCCCCCTCATGAAAAGATTTCATGAGGCCCTGGGCGCCAGAGACGATCTGGACGTGGAACAAAAAGAGCAGGCTCTCAACCAGATTGAGCAGCTTATACATGAAACCGCCGTGGCTTGAATGTGTTACCCGCTGGACCGGATTTTGTTCGAATTTTTATTGCAACAGCACAGGTAAGTTTTTGTTCTTGACTAAATTGCTTGTTGCCCATGACACTTCCTCCTCTGGTTTAAGCCGGGAGAAAGTGTTACCCTGATTCAAGCCATTTTGTCCGGATTTTTATTACCAAAAACAATTACTTACCTACCCCGACCCATACCCCTAGAAAACGTATAACGCTTAAATTTGGGGCAAATATGGCCGTGTGAGAAGCGTATAAAAACGTATAACGCAAATGTCCTGTAATATCAGATAGATGAGAAAAGCGTATAATAGATGTATAAAGAAAAGTGTATAAACGAAAAAAGCACTTAGGGAATTTCCCTAAGTGCTTGAATTTCTTGGTAGCGGGGCCAGGACTTGAACCTGGGACCTTCGGGTTATGAGCCCGTTAGTTCATCTTTCACAATAAGACACGCAAGTTTGAAAAAGACTTGATAAGAGAGTATGTTATTGCTATGCTGCTTTCAGTTCAGATCACTTAAAATCATCTTGTTTCCCTTCTTTTTTAGGGATAATATAGGGACAAAAAATTAAGTGAGGAATGCATGGCAAAGTGGCATAAGACCAAGTATCCAGGGGTTCGGTACAGGGAACACGCCACAAGGAAACATGGCGTGCAGTACGATAAGTATTTTGTTGTGCGCTATACCCTAGACGGCAAACAGCATGAGGAGGCTCTGGGGTGGGCAAGTGATGGATGGACGGCTGAAAATGCCTCAGAAGAGCGGGCAAAGCTCAAGCGGGCACAAAGGCTTGGTGAGGGTGCTCAGACATTGGCAGAGGCCAGGGATCAGGACAAGGCCAGACGAGAGGAAGAGAAAGCCAAAAAAGAGCAGGAAGAACGGGATGCCCTAACCTTTGGACAGTTTTGGAATGACACCTACAAGCCCCATGCTGAGGCACACAAAGCAAGGCAGACCTCCAGAACTGAAGTCAGTTATTACAACTTGTGGATCAAGCCTGATCTTGGGGGGAAGCCCTTAAAAAAAATTGCCCCCCTGGATCTGGAACGTATCAAAAAGAAGATGATGGACAAAGGGAAGAGCCCTAAGACCATTCAGCATGTTTTAGCTATTGTTCGACAAGTCATAAACCATGCAAATATGCTTGGCTTGTATCAGGGTGAAAATCCAACCTTGAAAGTCAAGAAGCCAAGCGCGGACAACCGGCGCATACGCTTTTTGACCTATGATGAAGCTGAAAAGTTGCTGAATGAACTGCTCAAGTACAGCCAGGATCTGCATGACATGGCTTTGCTTGCCCTGCACTGTGGCCCGCGTGCAGGTGAAATCTTTAGCTTGACCTGGAAGGACATTGACCTTGACCGGGGGCTTGTGACCCTCAGGCATACCAAGAACGGGCATGTTCGGCATGTGCCCATGACTGACCGGGTGCTGGAAATGTTCAAAAATCGTGAGCTTATACGGGACCAGGAAAATGAGCTTATGCGAAACAAGGAAAATGATCTTGTGCGGGACAAGGAAAACGACCTTGTGTTCCCTTCGCGCAAGGGGAGCAAAAAGAAAGAGGTGAGCAGTTCTTTTGAACGTGCTGTCAAGGACCTGGGTTGGAACAAAGGGATAGAAGATTCCCGGCAGAAGGTGGTCTTCCACAGCCTGCGTCACACATGCGCTTCTTGGTTGGTGATGGCCGGAGTGCCTCTCTATACAGTCAAAGAGTACCTGGGTCATAGGCAGATTAGCCAGACGGAACGCTATGCCCATCTTGCTCCTGATAGCTTACAGCAAGCGACAGCAGCATTGAACGGAATCCAAAGCAGGACAGATGACGAGAAATTGCTTGATGTTCAAAACAGGAAGGTCATCTCCTGAAGGAGATTGTCTTAAGGTGGTTGTGGTCCGGGTTACAATTAGTTTGGAGTCCGAATATGAGCGTGAACGTACACCGAGAATGGATGTCATTGGAAGAGGTGTGGGGTCACATGATGGAAGATCCATATTATGGCATTGAGCCAGGTCTCATCACTCCAGATCAGTTTTTGACCAGATTCAAGGATTCGGAAATATGGGTAGAGTCAACTAAACAAGATCTGGATAAATTAGGGCGATATATTTGGATAAATCTCCATTGTCCACTTTGTAAAAACCCCACTGCTTGGACATATGTTGAATTTCCTTGGACAATTTGCTGTGAGGGGTGCAAATGTAGCTTTCGCGTTGAAGACTATGTGAAGGTTCGTGATCTAGATAAAAGTTATTTTTCTTATCAAGAGATAGAAAAAAGATCTATAGATCAAAATTTTAGAGTGCCTTTTCCATACGATGATTCACCTCAATTGAGGCTTCTCCATATATGGCACGGCCTTGATGGACTTCCTTTATACCAAAAAGATCAAAGTGGAGAGTGCAAGAGAGTAGAAGCTTTTGGTCCTGACTATATTGAAATGATCCGGAATCAAGAGATATGTATTGATAATTGTTATCTTAATTGCAATGAATTTGAAGACTTTCTCCTGGATCAAAAGCTTCCTCTTCCCGTTTTTTGGTTTCCATCATCGCCTGTCAGCACTGAGCAGTATATAGATGAAAAATGTATAGAAGCGGATTTTGATTTGCTTAGAGAACTGAATCAAGTCAATAAGAAAATTCAAGAATGGCAACAAGTAAAATCTGAGACAGTTTCGGATAAAACAAAGAAAGATCAGGCTATTAAAGAACTCTCTGTAAGGTGCAAAGACATCAGCATACAACTGAGTACTAATGAAAAATATCAACTTGATGAGGATGAAGAAAAAAAAGTTATGTGTGCCTTGATCAAGCGAAAACAATGTAAGCTAGATAATAATAAATGGAACTTTAGCAATCATGATGTTGCGGACCATATTTTTGATCCAGTCTCTAGTAGAAGTATTGGTCGGTGGGCAAACAAGGGGGAAGAGATAATTAACAATAAATCCGTAGACACAGCTAGGTTTGAGCATCAAGTAGAGGAATACGTTTCAATGCTCAAGGCTCTGCATAGTTAAACTAAAAGCACACTATTTCTAAGCCCCACAAAAAGGTGTCTACCCAGACAGGCAAATTGTCAGGGTGGACACCTTTTTTTATGATAAAAATCAGAATGTTAAAAACCGAATTTTTGCGCTTTGTCTAGGAGTGTCAGGCTGACTGTCATTCCTCAGTGGGTATATCCTCCAGACTCATAATGACGAGTTATGAAAAGGAGGAAGACAGAATGAAGCAGCAGGTCCATTACACCCGTGAACAGTTAATAAGATGGCTAAAGAGTCGTTGGCCTGATGTCAGTTGGGATAAAATTGAAAACGAACTGCCTCCAATAATATGGAGATCCAGGTGGGACAAGCTTGCTGAGCGATTTGGCTTGCCGTATTCGCGAAAATACGTCCAAAACTTAGACTCACTAGGTCAAGGGCCTGGGAGTATAGACGTATAGGAGAGAGTATGACGCCAAAACTGAACACAAGCTGTAATAATCCTATCGATATAAGCAGCTCGATTCAGGAAATTTTAGAGAAGTGTGGCGGAAAAGTGATGGCAGACGGGACTGCAATGGTTAATTGTCCAGCTCACGATGACACAAATCCATCACTCCACGTCACTGACGACAACGGACAACTCCTGCTATATTGCTTTGCTGGATGCCCCCAGGAAACGGTCATTCAGGCAATGAAGGATAAGGGACTCTGGCCAAGCAAAAATGGCAACAGATTGCCCCCAGGGATATTTCCGACATGGGATAAGGGAGCAAAACGGCTTACATCTTTATGGTATTACAAGGACTATTCGGGGACAATTCTTGGGTGCGTTGCAAGATATGACTCTGAATTGCTTGGAAAATCAATCATTCCATACTTCAAGAAAAGCGGTAGTAAATGGAAATCCGGCGCTGCCCCCAAGCCAAGGCCTTTGTATGGGCTGCATGAGCTAGCCCGGAACACAGGTCTGACCATACTTATTGCTGAGGGTGAAAAGGCAGCAGAAGCTGCACGAGGACTGGTAGGTATGGAATATGTCTGTATGACTTGGCCGGGTGGCAGCAATGCGGTTGAGCAGGCTGATTTCTCGCCCCTGTCAGGCCGGGAAGTCATTATATGTCCAGACGCAGATTCCCAAGGAGAGAAAGCTGCCCTGGTGGTTGCTGAGAATTGCCAGAAGGCAGGGGCCAAGAATGTCTGTGTCGTCACTCCCCCCAATGATGTTGAAAATGGCTGGGATTTGGCAGATGCGATATATGATGGGTGGACCAGGGAGCAGGTACAGCAGTGGATTGCCAATAATGCCAAAACCGTGGAGCAAGACCCCGAGGAATCCCAGCAGGAGTCTATAATGTCTCTGCCTAGCTTCCCTTTAAATGTAATGCCTGACTACTTTCAAGCCCCCATACAGCAAGCTGTAAAGGCATTCTCTGTCCCACCAGAGGTCCCGGCAGCAACTCTGCTTTCTCTTGTCGGTGCACTTATCGGACGATCACGTGCAGTTGTCGTCAAGTCCGGATGGACGGAGCATCCCAATCTATACATCGTTATTGTAGCTCCCAGCGGCATGGGCAAAAGCCCATGTGTACGCACATTCATGAAGTCCATTTTTCGGGAAGAAAAGAGACGTTTTGACGAATTTCAACAGGCCCTGGCTCAGTATCAAGAAGAAATGAATGTCCGTAGGCGCATGAAACAAAATGAGCTTGGACCTCCACCTGAAAAGCCGACCTGGAAACAGATTTATGTGGAGGATGCCACAGAGGAAGCACTTACAGATGCCCTAAGCGCAAACGCAAAAGGTATTCTTTGGTATGTGGACGAAATATCAGGTCTTATCATGAACCTAGGTCGATACCGAAATGATGGGAAGTCAGACGGCCCCAAAGCTAGGCTTATGTCTGCATACGATTCAGGACCCTGGAAGCGGACTCGCAAATCCGGCGATAATGCATTTATAAGCCATGCCTGTCTGTCCATCCTTGGCACATTGCAGCCGGCTCTCCTTCCAAATCTTTTTGCCGACATAGATGCAGCATCTGGCTTTCTTCCCCGGTTCATCTTTGTACGGGCAGAACCATCAGGACCACCTCTTTGGACAGATGAATCTTTTGACGGCGAATACCGCGAGCGGATCGACCAATTGGTTGGAGATCTTATGAGCAGGGAAATGGGCGAGGAACCTGCATACGTTGGCCTTACTAAGGAAGCCCAGTCTCTATATCGGGAATGGTACAACGAACAGGCCAGGGAACCTTGGGTGAATTTTGATGCTCAACAATATGAGGCCCTGTCTGCCAAACTCCGGGGACAATGTGCGCGGCTGGCCCTTATCCTCCATGTGTTGGAATGTCATGCCCAAGGCATGGACGATACCCAGCCAATACAACCGGCCACAATGGAGAGAGCACTCATCCTGGCTAACTGGATCAAGGCCCATCAGCGACATATATGGCAGGCACTGGCGCAACCTGAGCAGATTTCTCAGTCCAGCCCAATTGAAAAACGGATTGCAACTGCCATTGCGGATCTGGAAGGGGAAATTTCGGAAGGAAAACTTCCCATTTCCCGTATCACTGAACAAGTAAACAATGGTGCAGAGAAGGCATATCAAGTCAAACCAGAGACAGTGGGCAAAGGCCTTAAAAAGATCGGCTTGCACTCCTCAAAAGGGACTGGCGGCAAGAGGCTCGTTCACATTTCAGACCAAAAGCTAGAATCCTTAAAACAAACTGCCTCACCAGCCACTACTGCCACTTTTTCAGAAATGACACGGAGTGCGGGCGGGTGGCATGTTCAAGAAAACCGCCACTACTGCCACCAAGGACCAAAAGAAGGAATGGCAGGTGTGGCAGGTGAAAAAGCCCTGCCACTATCTGGAAACCCGCATGAATCAAGAGAAAGTGGCAGGTGTGGCAGCAGTGGCAGGTCTGAAGGAACAGAAAACAAACTTGACTTCAACAATGCGAAATCCCAGCGGGCGAAGATATGAGCACTCCATTGTCCTACCTCAGGTCAATAGATGTGGTGGTCAGCCTGGACAAAAACGGTTTTCTTGATGTCCGAGCTCAAAACCGAATGTCTCAACAAGCCTGGGACGAGGCTCTGGAGTTTGCCAGGGAATTCAAGCCAGAAATTATCCAGGACCTGTACTTTGAGCTTGAGCTGCAAAACCTTCTCCAGGGAGTAGGTGCCAAGATCGAGCCCGGACCCAAGTTGGTATTTGTTCCCCCCCCTGGATGGTCCAAAGGTGAATCGGGAGAGATGGGATCTTGCTATGGAGCTGGAGGGAGCCTTTTGGGAAGCATATGGAAAGGAGTTGATATGATACGTTCCTCAATGACTCAGATCAATCTTATGAAGATGTACAGTTGGGCTGAAGATTTAATTACTGATGGCAGCTATTCCATAAACGAAAAGCCTTCGACTGAAATCGACCATGTAGACCCTGAGAGAAATAACAGGGACCAAGTAAAAAACACAGAATGTCACACAGAACTTCATGCGAATTATCCGTTGATTGATGGAGGATTAACATACATCGATCAGAAATTGAAAGAGATGGAAATCAGTATGGAGAAGATGAAGGTCCTGGTACAAAGAATACAAAGAGCACGGGCACAAACACGTAGTTATGTCCCTCATTCAAGGTGGTGAAAATTATGAAAGCAACGATATTAAAAGTAAAAGATAGAGCTGAACTCTATATTCAGCGAAAAGATGTCCTCCGAGGTATCAAGAAGGCAATGACCTTGGATAATCCTCAATACGTCCAGGCACTGAAGTATGGCCGTTTCACTGACCATCTGGACCCCAAGATCCACCTCTGGGAAGAAATCGAGGACGGAATCATCTTCCCTAGAGGGTGGGCGCGTCAGTGTTTGTCGATGCTGAGACGACATGGGATCAAGGTTGAAATCGAGGATCGGCGGCGGACGCTGGAGTCCATCGAGATGGAGTTCTGGGGACAGCTGAGGCCCTATCAGCAGCAGGCAGCACGTGCAGCTCTTGGCCGTGAGTTTCGGGTGATCTGCATTCCGGCAGGAGGTGGAAAGACTGTGGTCTGTTGTTATCTTATTTGCAAGACCGGGCAACCATGTCTGATCATCGTGCATACCCTGGAGCTGGCCTATCAGTGGATGGACAGGGTGAAGCAGTTTCTTGGTGTGGATTGTGGTCTGATCGGAGATGGACGGTTCGATTTAAAGGACATCACCATCTCTACTGTGCAGACAGCCGCCAAGCACACCGAGGAACTTAAGGAGAGGTTCGGTCATCTGGTCGTCGATGAGGCCCATCACACCCCGGCCAGCACATTCACCAATCTGGTGCAGAGTTTTGACTGTCGATACATGACAGGATTAACGGCAACTCCATTCCGGAAGGATCGACTCGGGAAGATTATATTCCTGACCCTGGGGGATAAGGTCTATGAGATCAGCGCCAAAGACCTACAAAACTCCGGCGACGTGGTGGCTCCTGAGGTCCACAGCAGAACTACAGGATTTACCTTCTGCTACGAAGACAACTACCCCGAAATGCTCAAGGCCCTGACCCTGGATGCATCCCGAAACGAAATGATCGCCAATGATGTGGCCAATGCCTCTGGACCTGAGAACGGTATGGCCCTTCTCCTATCTGATCGCGTCGCCCACTGCGAAACCTTATCCCAACTGCTCACAGATCGCGGAGTGAATAACCGGGTTCTGACCGGCAGGACACCAAGGGCTGGGCGGCAAAAGATCGTTGACCTGGTCCGAAGCGGCGACATTGATGCATTGATAAGCACAGTTCAGTTGATCTCAGAAGGGTTTGACGTTGACGGTCTGGCGCAGCTCTATTTGTGCACGCCAATGAAGGCGAAGGCCCGGATCATACAGGCAATCGGTCGGGTGTGCAGGCCCAAGGATGGAAAGAAGGCCAGGGTCGTTGACTACATCGACGAGCATGTTCCTGTCCTTCAATATCAGGCCAAGAGCAGGCAACGTGCGTTGGCTGAGGTGGTGGCATGAAAACGTACATCGACATGGATCTCGAATGACCAAGGGCTGTGTGCCCTACTCATGGATTGGCAGACAAAGCAGAAAAGCCTGCAAAGGAGTTCAATAATTATGTCCGGAAAAAATGACCGTCAAAACCGAGATGACAAGGGCCGATTCACGAAAGGCAACCCAGGAGGACCAGGTCGCAAACCAGGTGAGCCATCCAGGGTGGCCTGTCTTGTCCGGGAACAATGGATTGACCAAGCTCAACAGGTTGCTCAGACGGTGCTTGAGCAGGCCTTGAGCGGTGACCTGGAAGCGGCAAGGATTGTCTTGGAGCGGCTCTATCCTAAACCAAAGGATAATCCGGTCAGCCTTGAGCTACCTGAAGGAGCCAACCTGACCCAAATGACCGAGGCTGTCCTTCAGGCAGTAGCCGTTGGTCATCTGACCCCACAGGAGGGGCACGTGGTGGCTAGCATTGTCTCCAGCCATGCCAAGGTTCATGAGGTGGAATACCTGAAGGAACGTTTGGCAAGTTTGGAGCGAGCTTTGAATTTTAGGATTCAGCAGGAGAAGAAAAAATGAGAAACTTAAACGATAAGTATTACAAGGCATTGAAAGCGCATGAACGGGTTGTACTCAGCGTTGAAGCGGAAGCTAGGGGAGACGATGATGAGTTGCACAGAATCAAAGATACAGCTCCTAAGAAACTCTATGAGCAACTCGAACATGAGTATGTTGATACCATGATGCAGCTCTGCACTGTCTCTATAGCCTTTGAGAGTGACATGCTGTCCAATGCCTTAACTTTTGCGTGGGCTTTTGGAAGCGAGAACAGCCAGCTCCAGGTTGCTGCCGAAAAGGCATTGCAGACAATCGCCAACTTGGAGGCCGGGCGTAAGCGTATCTTTGCTGACCTTGGGGTGAGTACTGAGGCGGCAGACGCTTATGGTCCAAAAAGGCATCCGGTTTTGGAGCACCTTGTTAGTGTGGCTCCTGAACCAAATGGCGACGACGACAAGGAGATTGAGCGGGTGGGGCAGAGCTTGCCGGTAGTCAAGTAATGTTCTAGGTGGGGTATATGGGCTGAATTTTCAGCCCTCCCCTTACGTTAATGAGCGCAATTTTACGCTTATCTTCTGCAAAGATTCGCGTGGCAAATCCAAATCCCTGTACGAAATGATCTGAGACGGGTTCAAAGATTCTTTATTTTTGCTGTCCCAAATTGCGCAAAACCGGCGAAGTCTGGATACAATGTCCTATGCTCATATCCAAAAAGGGTTTGCAGCCTTTTTCGGATCTTCTCTTTTGCAGCCGCCCTAATCCGGATTGAATAAACGGCGGAGCTGGAGACCCTACCTTTTGACTTTAGCCGATTAGGATGAACAGAAATCGATGTTGAATCACGAACTTCATCCATAGTCCAGTACCCACCGCCATCCCTTGGCCATTGATTCGGTCTATTTCCTGGTCCATAAGATAGTGGAGCTCCACCCAGAACGAACCCTCCATTCTGAGCTGCTATCCTATTGTCAAAGTGTGCAGGTCTCCATGCAAATGGTTTTGTACACCATTCAAGGTACTGTTCTTTATCGCCGCCCTCATCAGGGCTACATGATTTAGACCACGGGTGGCCAACTCTCCAAGGGCGTTTTAACTCATCCTCCCAAGATCGGTACTGGTCATTGGCATTGATCAGACTGTCAGTGACATCAATGGCGAAAACCCTGGCGTCCTCATTAACATAAAGCACATTACCGTTATCAAATCGCTGCTCTACAGCAAACCAAATTCCTATCCATGGATTGAAAGAAACATCAATCATTCTAGTTGGAGCGCCATAGTGCTGCATAGTAGCCAATTGATTTAAGACAGACAGTCGCCCTTGGGTCTTAGACATGTGCAAGCCCCATCTGTGAACATTAGCGAGAATTTTGCCCTCAAAGTTATATAAGTCCCTTTCCTCTGGATTCCTTTCAAGAGCCAATTTCAAACGGCGATAGAGCGAGCTCGTAAGTGGCCATTCAGCATTTAATTGGCCTCGCCAAGCGAAAGTACGTCCACGTTTTGGCCCTTTGGCAAAGACCTCTTCAAGAAGACTCTGTAGCTCAGAAAAGTTATCGACTGTTTCTTCAGTTGGTTCCCAAAAATCTATAGGTTCCATCAAATATTCCTTTCATGGGCTTATCCAAATCGCAGCATAAAAGAATGGAGCACTGTGCGATTCCGACCGGACGTGTCATGCGTGTCCAATGAAGCGCCGTGTTATACGGCATATTCCTCACCGGATATCAGATTTACGATGCGTATGCCGGGCATCAATGCCGTGTATTTGTCCTTCTGCAACGCGGCGAATGCCCGCTCATCCGTCACAAATAGGAACTTATGTTCGGCATCGGCGGCGCTAAGCTTCGCGAAGTCTTTCTTGAAGCTTGCGGCCTGTTGCGCGCCAAAATCATTCATCTGGTATGGGACGGTCGTCTTGATCTCCCCTACGACACGTCCTGCGTCATGCGAATGTTCGTCAATATCCAATCCAGGAGCACCTTGTGGCTTCTCCGCGGCGTCTAACTCAACTCCGAATCGGGTCGTCAAATACTCTTTCGCCAGCAGGCTTGCAGCAAAGCTTACATCATTGTTCAAATTTCCCTGGATCGACCGTACCGCTGACAGGTACTTGAAGCAGTCTACCGGGGTTGACGACTCCGAAAGCTCGTTGATGCCCAGAAACTCTTTGAGCTGCCGCATGCGGGAAACGATCCCACTCTGATAGGTCTTCTCAGCTTCGGTAAGCATTTCAATCCGTATAACAGCTAATTATCTTTGCAAAATGTCCTTATTGACATGGGGTTGCCCGGTGGATGTTTATGGACAAAAAGAGAGTGTCAATTATGAGCCTGCCCCTTTGTACAATCATACTCCAGTGTTTGTTCGGCCATGTAGACATCTTCCAAATCTTCCAGGTGCTCTACCACAGCCTCCCGAAGATAATATGTCGCGCTGCGTCCTGTACGATCAGCGAGGGATCTCAGCCTTTCGTACATCTCATCTGGGAGTCTTACTGACATTTGTTTCATGGCTTATCCCCTGATGATTTACATGTACACCAAGATGTGTGGAGAATAATAGTTCATGACTCTATCTTCCGCAATCTATCTCCATGTCAATGAAGTTTTGCTTTTGCAAACAGTTGATCGTAGCGCTTCGAATCTTGATGTGGCATTGTTCTTCCTCCTTTATCTGATCATTACCTTTTGGTATCATTATTTATCAGTCCTTATCAATCATTTCTGATACGGACGTCAATTCCTTCCAGGATTAACTCATGTAATGCATTGGAGCTCTAAGTGTCCAGCTGTTCAACAGAGATAAGCCAGTCTGCGGATGACTTGCGGCAAACAGCCGGTCAATGCCGTCACTATGCCATGTGTAAAATCAACTCCCTGGGAACAGGGCTCTGCCCTTCTGGACAGGAGCATGGTTATGTAAGCTATTATCCTCAGGGCCGAATGGATCTGTACCATGCCCTCTCCCAGGACATGATCCCCATCACTCCAAAGCTGGTAGAGATCGCCACATCCTGCGACCTGTGCGGCTGCTGCGACACCCAGTGCCATTTCGTGACTGGAATGCGCCCCCTGCCGGTGATGAAAGCCTTGAAGCAGCTGGTCCGGGACCGGCTTCAAACCGGCACCCCTCCGACACAGGTCGACCCCGATCCGGATCTGGAGGTTTTGCAGGCAGTCCTCGGTTCCAGATGGGTGACCAACGATCCAGCTGTTTTGCTCACCTATGCCAACGACCCTTATCCTTTGGCCGGGATGTGCATGCCCCGCTTTGTGGCCATGCCCGGGACCAAAAATGAAGTCGCATCCCTGGTCCGCGTGGCTCTGGACCGGGATATCCCCTATGTGGTTCGTGGCAACGGGGGCAGCGTCTTTGGCTTTGTCTTCAGTCAGGGTCTGGTCATTGACATGAACCGGATGAAGGGGATCCAGATCGACCTTGAAAACTGGACAGCTGTGGTGGAGCCCGGAGTGACCGCATTTGAGCTGCAGCAGGAGGCTGTCCGGCACGGACTCCGGGCCAACACCGCCGAGCCGGCGGCAACAGTCTGCGGCAACATTGTCTGCACCGGGCTCTTTTCCACCTGGGCCAATGTGTACGGAGTGAACGCCGACCACTTTGTGGACATGGAGTTTGTGGACTCCAAAGGCGATTTCTTCCGGCTGAACCAAAGCAAGGCCCCCAATGCCTTTTGTTTTGAGCACCGGCTCAAAGACGCTCCGGGCATCTGCACTCAGGCCCGGGTCCGCTTGCATCCGATGACTGCAGACGAGGAAGGGCTGATCATCCCCTTTGAGACCTTTGAGGAGGCCGCAGCCTTTGCCCGGGACCTCAGCCAGCGCCGCATCGGGCTGGCCCTGGGTGTCCTCGGCGGCCATTACCTGTCCACCTTCATGTCCCCATCGGCCGAGTTGGCGGACAGGGTCAGATCCGGCCTGGTCCAGAGCCTGGGCCTTGAGTATGCGGTCTTGATGATTGGCGATAGCTATGCCCGGGAAGCGGTTATATCCATGGGTATTAGCGTGATCGATCAAGACCTGTTTCGCATGCTCATGCTCGGTTTGCCCCGTCTGGCCGACGGGGAGTGGCTGGATTTAGTGGCTGGTCTGGACAGCGAACAGCCGCCCTACGAGATCCTTTTCAGCCCGGAGATGCGCCCCCTGCTGGAAGCTGTCCTGCAGCCCGGTCCGGAGACCGCGGCCCAGGCGGTTGAGATGGACCTGCGGCCTTTCTACACAAAGCTGTATGCCCGTCCGGAAATGACCGACATGGTCTGGTTGACCATGTTCCGGATTGTAAGCGCCCGCATGTCCAGACACAAGCACATGTTCGCCTTTCTAATTTACGTTCCCCTGCATCGGGTGGAGGTGATCACCGGGATCTGTACTGAACTTGAACGGATAGCACATGATCATGGTATTCAGGCTGACTTCGGTTTCCTGACCCCCCTGGATCTGGGCAAGCGGGCCATATTGGAGTACGACTATTACCTCGATCATCAAAATCCCCTGGATGCGGAAAAGATCGGCCGGGCCAGACTGGAATTCGAACCCTATCTGGATGGCTTGAGTGCCTCCACTCCTGGGGTGAAGTGGCTCAAATACATTTTTTCCCAGGGTTGTGCCCGAAAAGAGGCCTTTTTGTATACATGACCAAGACAGACGATATACGACCTGATCCTGCCGCTGCTGGCTCATCCCGGAAACAGGCCGTCCTGGTTACCGGTGGAACCGGATTTCTGGGCAGCCATCTGGCTGTTCGTCTTTTGGCTCAGGGGCAGAGGGTCCTGCTGCTGGCTCGAGCCTCCACCAGGCACAGCGCCCACCAGCGCGTGCAGCGCCTGCTGGACTGGTTTTATGTCCCGGATGAACACCGGCAGCGGCTGAACGTACTCAACGGACATCTGGACACTCCAGGCCTGGGTCTGAATCCAAAGGACACTCAGCAGGTCAGAAACTCCGTCCAGGAAGTCGTTCACTGCGCTTCAAACACCTCCTTTGCCTCCCGCAAGCGGGAGCAGGTGGAAAAAACCAATGTCCAGGGCCTGCACAACCTTTTGCAGACCGTGGACACAAGCCCGTGCCGCACACTGCATTTGATCAGCACCGCCTATGTGGCCGGAACCCGCAGCGGCCTGTGCCCGGAGGAGTTCACCCGGCCCGGGGCATTTCACAATGCCTACGAAGAAAGCAAATGGCGGGCGGAACATATGGCTGCAGAGCACTGCGACCGGATGGGGATTTCCCTGTATGTGCACCGGCCCTCGATCGTGTACGGAAATTCCCGCAACGGCAGGACCCTGGCTTTTAATGCCCTGTATTACCCCATCCGGACCATGCATTACTTTCAGAACGTATATACCCGGGACATTGTGGACAACAAGGGGCACAAGGCCCAGGCCATGGACATCCGCCTGTATCCGGACGGCAGCCTGCACCTGCCGGTCCGTATCCGAGGCCTCAGCCACGGCGGTGTCAACCTGATCCCTGTGGACCATTTCATCCGGGCTTTTATGACCATTCGCCGCCATGTCCTAAAGGGGGGAGTCTTTCATATCGTCAGCCCTGACAATACAGAACTTTCCCGGATTGTAGACTACACCCAGCGCTTTTTTCGCCTTTGCGGCCTGCGCATCGCCAGGGATGACGAGTTCAAAAGACAGCCTGCAAACAGCCTGGAAACGCTGTTCGACAAGCACATGCAGGTCTACGCCCCTTACATGCAGGATACCCGCACCTTTGAACATGAGAGAACCTCAGACCTTCTGGCCAGACAGGGCGTTGTCTGTCCTGAGTTCAGCTATGATATCTTTTCCACCTGCATGCGCTATGCTGTGGAGAAGGACTGGGGGAAAAAGCTGAAATGAAGACATGACCCATGACCAGGTACACCTCCTATGGATACCAAAAAATCCCGGCTTCGGATAAACGACGGCTGATACTGGGGCATTTTGAAACCATTGCCCGGCGCTACGACCTGGCCGACGCCCTCTTGAGCTTTGGTCTTCATTTTCTCTGGCGGCGCCGGGCCATGCACCGCCTCCACCTTCATCCCGGGGCCAGGGTCCTGGATCTCTGCGCGGGCACCGGAGACTTCGCCCTTCTGGCCGCCAGGGTGGCGGGTCCCGATGGCCGGGTTGTGGCCTGCGATATCAGCCGGGCCATGATGACCGCAGGGCGGGACAAGGCAGCCAGGGCCCATGTGAGTGATCGGGTGTTCTGGGTCCAGGGGGATGCGGAAAGAATGGGACTGGCCCGGGAGAGCTTTGACGCCGTCCTGGTCGGGTACGGAATCCGCAACTTCGTCTTTCTGGAGCAGGGTCTGGAGGAAATCTTCAGGGTGTTAAGACCCGGGGGAAGGCTTGTGGCCATGGAGTTCTCCATACCCAGGACCGCCTGGATCCGGACCATTTATCACCACTACTCATTCCAGATCCTGCCCTGGGCCGGGAAACTTATCACCGGAACTGCCGAACCTTTTCGCTATCTGGCTGAGTCCGTCCGGGTCTTCCCGGCCCCTGAACAGATCCAGAAGCTGATGACGGAGAAAGGATTTGCAAAGGCGGCCTATGAGCCATTGAGTAACGGTCTGGCCGTTATCTACTCCGGGGAAAAATACGAGTGAAAAAAATGAAATGCAAACAGCAGGCAGAACTGTCTGTGGGCTGCGTTCCGCCCCGGATGTGGGAGCTGAACGGCACGTCCTCCTGGATCAATTTTCACCTGCGAAGAGACCATCAAAGCGTGTCATCAGAGATCACCAATTGCTGTTCAGTTCTAACCTGCCGGTTAACTTGAATCCACCATGGCCTTAGTGCTTGCAAAATAGTTCGCGGGTGAGCCCAGATAGACATGCAGCAGTCTTTCGGAGAGAATACATGCTTCAATTATGTACGGGTACTTTTGGACAGCCGCGATGTTTTCGTCCGTTATGGATTTGCTCTCTTGCCACCTTGTTCATCCTGCTGCTTGGCTCCGGCTGCTCCTATCACTCCCCTCAGCTGAGTACAGCTGATATCCAGCCAGGAACATTCATTAACAGCTCCGGTCAGCAGTTGACACAAACAGAGCTTCGGGAGCAGCTGCAAAGTGCCGACTACATTCTCGTAGGTGAAAGTCATACCAACCCGTGCGACCACCGGGTTCAGACTGAAATTTTACAGCTTATGGCTGAAAATGGTCTTAATGCGGCAGTCGGCCTGGAAATGGTGCCGGCCAGCAAACAGCCGGTTCTTGACAGGTTTAATTCCAGGCGCATCGATGTGAACCAAATGCACAAACAGCTCGAATGGAAGCGCATCTGGGGACACGACTTGGAACTGTACAAACCTTTGTTTCAGGCCGCTCAGCAGGCTGGATACAGCCTCTACGGACTCAATATCCCTCCCGGGCTGCTGGACGCTCTGCGGCAGAAAGGCCGATCCGGCTTGAGCCAGAGCGAGAGCGAAGCCCTGCCTGACCAGATCATCCCGGTACCTGAGGGGCAAAAAGAGGAACTGAGGGAGCATTTTAGGGCCCATGAGCAGATCATGGACACCTCCCGGAAAGACACAGATCTTGAACGTTTTTTTCTTGTCCAAGCCATATGGGATACGCAAATGGCCCTTGAGGCCCGCAAAGTATCCCGCCGGACCGGTAAGCGGGTAGTCATTCTGACCGGCTCAGGGCATGTTGAACACGGCTGGGGTATTGAACATCGCCTCAAGCTGTTGGATCCCGGAGCAAATGTCCGAAGCCTTCTTCCCTGGCGCGAAGAAGAGCCTCCTGCGGATTCAGCTGCGGATATATTTTTCTTCTGTCCCGCCCAGCACAGAAGCAGGCTTGGTTTTACCCTGGAGTTCAATACCCGGGGAGCAGAGATTGTTCAGATCCAGGAAGGAAACCGGGCGGACCGGGCTGGGATAAAGTCAGGGGATGTCCTGTTGCAGGCCGGCGGGAAAGACTTCGAACAGATCATGGACTTGCATCATGCAGCGATCAAGGCCCGGCAAGACAACAAGCCGTTGTCCCTTGTTGTTGAACGGAGGGGACAGAAACACCTGCTCCACCTGGACCTGGACCGAACACCCAAATCTCCATCATGATCCGATAAAGATAATGCGCTCAAAATGCATCCGAGAAGGGAAAAATGCACATACAACCTGACGCGTGGACATAAGCAGAAGCTGCGACAATCTTACCCAGGTCCTCAATCGCGCTTCAGGCTCTCATCCCATGGGAGTTCATCAGGCGCGGCACGCCGCCATTCCTGGACGATTTTTTCCGCCTCTGCAAAATCTTCCTCCGGAACCCGGAGCACCCCCCAGCCGTACTGTGTTTGGAAAATGCCGTCGTAGGCCCTGTCGTGGTACGACTGTATTTCAGCATGGATGCCGTTTTCTTTGAGGATTGATTTGATCGCGTTCGCTTCTGGTTCATTGGCGGGTTTGAGCAGTATTTTCATCAGCTCCTCATGAGTTAGATTGGATATGCAAAAATTTACTACGAAAAGCAATCAAGCCTCAGTCCGGCATCAATACGGATCGCTGGAGATTTCAATTCTGTTCACGTACTTCGTCCATCGATAGCCCATGTGCTCACCGGCCACCAGCCGGAGCGGGCGGCCATGCCTGCGGGGCAGGGTCTGCCCGTTGACCGCATAGGCCAGAATGAAGCCCTCGTCGTCTGTCTCGGCAAGCTCAAAGCGCTGCAGCTGCTCTCCCGACCGGGTCCGTCCAGAGATGACAACCTGCCCTGTTCTGGCTCTGGGTTTCGACCTCCTGATCAACTCCCGGACCGCCACCCCCTTCCAGCGGCCATGATTGACGAAGACCCCGGGACAGATCAGGAGAACCTCCCGTTCCACGGCCGGCAGGCGCATAAGCTCGGCGTACGTGTAGGTCCTCGGCGAATCGACCTCACCTCCGACCTCAAGCCTCCAGGAGTCGAGATCCACGTCGATCTCGGTGTCCCCCATGGTCCCGAAGTCCTCGATGGGCATGACCGGGAAATCAGTGGTATCCAGGTTCTTGGGGTTCTCGTAGATCAGAGTGGCCGGATCGGTGTTTTTGTTCAGGATCCGTTTGCCTTTGGCGGCCAGGGCCCGGCTGACCCGGCCCAGTCCGAGTCCGATGAATGAGGCCGTGAAGACCGAGGTCCAGACGATGATGCCGAGGACGCTCCTCCTGGATGGCATGATAACACCTCCCTTTACACATAGGTCACCCCTAATCCCCACTTGACCAGAGTCCCGACATCTTCACCGGCCATATCCATGACCTTCAAACGCCAGTCCCCACCAGCAGATGCCCCTATTATCCCACTGAATAACCCGGGATCATCACTGGAGCGAAAGCTGCGGATGAGATTGTCCTGACTCCCGCCGCTCCCGTCGACCAGGGTGACCTCTCCACCTTGGGGCGGAATAACAATCACCCGCAAATCACCCCGCCACGTGTGAAGGATTTCAACGTGGACCTCGATATCCCGGGCCTTGACCTCCAGAGGAAAGATGAGCGTATCCTGTATTTCGCCCTGGTCTGGAATGGATCTATTGATGCGATGTTCCATGAAGAGAACCTGGGGCAGCCCTTGCTCACCGTCTGTTCCAGCCACCAGATCGAGCGCCCTTTTGGCATTGATGCGCCCGTGCCCATACAAAGGCGAGTGCCCATCCACATAGTTGCCGCTTTGAGTATCGATCTTGTCAGCGCTGTCCATCATGATCCGCTTGACCTCTGATGAGCTGAGCTCGGGATTAAGGGACAGAATCAGGCCGGCAAGTCCGGCGGCCAGGGGGGTCGCACTCGAAGTTCCCCCGAAACCATGGGTGTAGTCTTCTGAGGAGTAGCCCTTGGCTCCACGCCTATCAGTAGTCACGATCCCTCGCCCGGGAGAGCCGCTGGATGGAGCGCAAATGGCCAGCTCCGGACCATAGTTGCTGTAATAAGATCGTTTGTCCAGGCTGTTGGAAGCACCAACTGCAATGACATTCGGATGAAGGGCAAAACCTTGATGGGAAATCCTCCCATCTTTCTCACCATCCAGGGGCCGGTTTTCGTTGCCGGCTGCAAACAGGATCGCGCAGCCCTTGCCGTTGGTTCTTCCCTGAGTAGCGGCCTTTTTGATTATTCCGTGCATTTTGGTGGACAACGGAAAATTCCAGGCTCCGGCAGACCAGCTGCAGCTGATCACATCTGCAGCATGATCAATGGCATATTCAAAGAGCTTTTTGATGGACTCATCGGATATCCACCTGGAGGTTCTCACCGGCATAAAGGCGCAGCGCGGGGCCAGCCCTACCACGCCGGTACCGTTTTCCTCAGCCAGGGCAACCCCGGCACAAGCGGTACCGTGATTATCGTCTTCCAGTCCCGGGTTTGGATCGAAGTCCCCTTGACCAAAGTCTCGCGGGGCAACAATTTTATCCAGGACCTTAAAGTCAGGATGCTCAAGGTCGAAGCCGTCATCCATAACACAGACCACAATGTTCCGGGAACCGCGGGTATGTTCCCAGGCTCCCTCGGCTTTGACATCAGCACCAGCTGTCAACCCTGTCATGTTACCCAGGTTTTTGAGATGCCATTGTTGATGGTACAGGGTGTCGGCAGGAATATGCTTGAATGAAATTTTGAAGCTCAGCTCCGGCTCAGCGATCTTGATCTCTTTGCGCGCCTGGAGCTTAGAGGCTATCTTCAGAGGGTTCTCTGTGGATGCCTCGGTAAGGCGCACAGTGTAGCCATGGGGCAGGAAATCAAGGTCCTCCACAACTTCCAGTCCGAATTCCTCCAGGATTCTTTCCCGATCCTGCCTGTCCACCCCGGACCAAAACTGCAACGTAATGGTCCCGGTGGGAATGACGCCCCCATCGGGCGTATCGTCAATGGCATACATGTGGGTAACCACATCGCTGGCCGGGGCTTTGCGAAGAGCGTCCATGGTCTCTTCCAGCTTTCCGGCCTCCCGGACCGCGAAGACATCCATCTTCTCAGGATCAGCTGAGTCGATATGACGGGTCTCGGCCTTTGGTTTACCGCAGGCCGCTTCCAGGGCCACATCATTGGAGGCCTTGCCCTGTTTTAAGCGAACTGCAAAATATTCTGGCAACTTAGTGAAGGTGACCTCTCGTGCTCCTCGTTGCAATGTGATTGTGTTCATGGGAAACTCCTTGAAGTGCTTATAATGGGTTGCCGACCAAAAGGCTTGCCAGAGCAAACCTAGCACTCAAAACAATTAAGAATTTCCACTTCATGCCAGGATAGCCATCCCTGCCGGAGGCAGGTCGATTCGAACCGTGGCCCTCCGGTCAAAATATTCGACATGGACGGTCTGGTTGTAAGCTGGATCCTGAAGTCAGGTATCTCAGCTTGCTCTTGATCCCCTGGAGCGTTCCCCCCCTGAAATCTTTTGCCGCCCTCCATCCACCTCTTCTTATCCGTTGTTTTGTATTTTCCCGGATTGTTCAGATCAAAAGTGTGTTCGGGGCCTCCTGCCCGTTACTGAACCGATCCGGTAAAAGAAAGTAAAAGAACTGATCCCACCAGTCCGAGGGGCTGGGGGTTACTTTCCCATACGGTTCGAAATTGAGCTGCTTCGAACAGGTTGGTGTCGAATTCTGCAATGACAAAGGCATGACCGGCACCTCATTGACGGAGCTGCAACAAGTCGCTTTCCATCCATTTTTTGAATCAAAAGAAAGGCTCATCCCTAATTTATAAGCTTAGGGCAGGATCATAAAAGAATCAATAGCTTGTTTCCAATTTCTTCATAAGCGAGTTTCGGCATCAGGGCTCTGAGGGCATACCCGGCATTCAGGAAAAGCACCATTTCTTTGGTGAGTTGCCGACTTTGGGAACCTTAACCGCTATGGCTACAGGGATCTGGCCGTCGGTTGTCGGTTGGTCTTATGAAGATAAACCGGTGAGAGGTTGAAAGTGGAGATTGGTGAACACGGGCTCTCGGCATAGGGGTCGAAAAGGCTGTTGAAGGCGGTGTGCGGCACCCGGGATGTGATGTGATGGCCAGGAAGAATTGTCCATCATTCTTTCCGTGAGCCTTGGATGGAGATCCGGGAAGACCAGGCCGAGTTTTATAGCTCATGTGAGGGCCTCAGAGGGCTGTGGCTGATGTGTCTTTTGGCCCATGAAGATCACATAGCTCCACAGCCTGCCGTACCTTTTGCGGATCAACACCAGTGGTGCCTCGGTTTAACTGATCCGCAAAAGAGATCTCAATGGCCCTCCTTGTGAGGCATGTTCATTCCGGCCCAGAAATCGACAAGCTGGTCCAGGGCACACGGGAACAACTTTCTGCCCTCACCTGGAAGTCAGCGGCCCGGACAGTTGACCGCTCCCCTGGGCCTTTTCCCCTGCAGGGCCTCTCGAATGTTTTCGGCGGCTTCCAGGGCGATGTTTTTTCGGACCTCATCTACGGCCGAGCCGAGATGCGGCGTGAAGAGAGTTTTTGGCTGATTCAGAAGTTCCGGAGCAATACATTGAGGACGGTCCTGGCGCAGCCAGTCCTCCATCTCAAAGACATCGGCTGCATAACCCTGCAAATGGCCTGTGGACAAGGCTTCCTGCACGGCTCGCTCGTCGACCACAGACCCTCTGCAGCAGTTGACCAGAAAGCTTCCCGGCTTCATCTGCGCGATGCGTTTTGCGTCCAGAAGGTGCTTGGTCTCAGGCTTCAGTGGCACAAGGGGAAGGACGTAGTCGCTGGCCCGCAAAAGCTCGGGCAGTGATACCCTGGTCACACCGTAATCCAGCTCAAATGATGCGGGCATTTGAGCCGAATCGCTGTATACAATGGAGCAGCGAAAACCCTGTAAACGTCTGACCACCGACCGTCCAACCGCTCCGAGGCCGATGATGCCGACGGTCCGTCCGGCCAGACCAGTGCCGTACAATCGCGGCTCCCATCCGCGAAAGGCTCCTGAACGGATATACCGGTCTCCCTCGAGCACGTTCCGGCCAAGGCCGATGATGAGACCGATAACCAGCTCTGCCGTCGGCTCGGTCAACAGATCAGGCACATTGCTGAACCATATCCCTCGGCGGGTGCATGCTTGAACATCGAAGTTGTCGTATCCTTTCAGCGCACCGGCGACGATACGCAGCTTGGGGCAGCCTGCAAGCAGAGCATCATCGAGAGAGTCGGGCATGAAGACCATCAGTCCGGCGGCCTCCCGTGCCTTTTCCATGAGCTCCTCTTTGTCCAGCTGCCGTCCATTCGCATTCGTTTCCACCCGGAAGTCGGCCCGCAGGCGGTCGACTACCTCCGGATGAACCCAGTTGGTGATGAAAATCAATTCCTGCATGGTCATGCCCTCAGAAGGCCAGCTTCTTGCGGATCGCATTTCCCACAGAATCCACCAGAACAACCAGGACAAGGACAAAAAGCAGCCCGACCAGCAGCTGCTGATACTGCATCAGTCGAAGAGCCAGCATGATCTGGAAGCCGATGCCTCCGGCGCCGACCACACCAACAATGACCGAGGCCCGGAAGTTGTACTCCCAGCGATACAGACTGAAATCGATGAATCGTCCGAAGACCTGCGGCACAACGCCGTAAAGCACGATCTGAGCCCGATTGGCTCCAGTCGATTTGACCGCTTCCAGCAGATCCGTGTCCACGGTCTCGATGGTATCGGTAAAGAACTTGCCCAGCATGCCCACCGAATGCAGGCCCACAGCCAAAACTCCGGCCAGGATGCCAAATCCGACCGAGGCCACGAACAGTATGGCCAGGATAAGCTCAGGGATGGAGCGTAACAGGTTGAAGATCCCCCGGATCAGCACGACCAGTGGCTGGAACGGAGTGATGTTTCGAGCGGCCAGAAAGGAAAGGGGCAAGGAGATGGCCATAGCGATAAAGGTGCCGGCTATGCTCATGACCATTGATTCAAGGGCACCGATCCAGAGCTTATCCATGATCGACAAATCCGGAGGCACTGACTCGGTAAAGAGGTGCCAGATGGCCGGCAAGGCTTCGCTCCAGCGGCTCCAGGAGAAGAAGTCGCTGACATAGAGCGAGATGAGAATGGACAGAGCCCCCAGGACGGCAAAGGCGCTGAGAAATCGTTTTTCCCTCTTCAAATGGGGTGGGAGGGGCGGAAGTCTTTGTGCATCGTGTGTGACCATAATACAAGCATCCATTTCAACGTTGGTGTTTGAGGTTTTGATTCGTCAACTAGCAGCTCCCATGGCCATCAGCCGCTGCGGCAGCGGGCAACAGCCCGATGCCGCAGCGGAAATTGGCTTGTTCATGAGGGCTCGATGCAGGTTAATTGCCCAGGGACATGTTCAGAATCGTAGCCGTCTCCCGGATAATGTCGTAGGCGGAGTCGTCTATTGGCGCAAACCCTTCGGCTCGAAGCGGCTTGAGAATCTCTTCTTCTTCAAGATTGAAGAAGGCTTGACGGATGTCCTTTTTCAGGCCGGTCTTCAGGTCTTTCCGATAAACAAAGGGGTACTCCGGTATGGGCGAAGAGATCTGGACCTGACGGATCTTGGTCGGATCGACGACGCCCCGCTTGGTCAAGTTCTTGAGAATTGGCAGGCTCAACCCCCCGGCATCCACCTTTTTGTTCATCACCGCCATGGCCACCGCGTCATGCGCGCCCAAGTGCCTGGTTTGAAAATCATTGGACGGATCAAGATCACCATACTTGGCCAGCATTTGCTTGGGAATCAGATGGCTCGATGTTGAGGCGGGATCTCCAAAGCCGACATCCTTGCCCGCCAGCTGCCAGATAAAATGAACCGGGCTGTCCGAGGGGACGATAAGGATTGAGTTGTAGCTGGTCTTGCCGTCCTTCATCTTGGCCGCAAAAGGCTCGACATTGTCATGCCTGGATTGGAGCATAACGTAGGACAGCGGGCCGAAGTAGGCCATCTCCAGCTTGCCGTGCCTGAAGGCCTCGATCATGGACGAATAGTCCGTGGTTACGATGAGTTCAATCTCTTTGTTCAGCTTCTTCTCCAGATACGCCTTGAACGGCTTGTTGACTTCAATCACCGTTTCCGGCGACTCGTCCGGCAACAGGGCAATGCGCAGGGTATCCGGGTCCGGCTTGGCTGACCAAACGGTTCCGGCCATGACCATGCTCAGGACAATGGCCAAAATAAGGCTTGTTCCGATTGTTTTCATGCGTCTCATGCTTTCATGTCCTCCGGTTGATGGTTGTTGCGGGAAAAAGTTTCTGATTGGGGTTTCACAGCTGTAGCATCCTGGCAGGTGGCCAGACTGCTGCCAGGTGCACCTGGATGGCTCACATGTGGACTACTTGCTGCAAGGATGCTTCAGGCGGCGTCCACTGCTTTTGCTGATTCAGGCCGTAAATGGTCTGAATTTCGCTGTCCTTGATCCGATCGACCGCTCTGTCGATGAATATTCTGCCCTCGGCCAAGCCGACGATGCGGTCTGAAAAGGTTCGTCCGTACTCGACCTGATGCAGATTGCAGATGACTGTTTTGTGTTCCGCCTGGCAGATGTCCTTCAACAGCTCCAGGATCTCCGCCGAGGTTCGGGGATCAAGGCTGGCCACCGGCTCGTCGGCCAGGAGCAAAGTGGGCTCCTGAACCAGAGCCCTGGCGATGCCGACCCGCTGACGTTGCCCACCGGAGAGTTCCTTGACCCGGTTGTAGACTTTGTCGGCCAGGCCGACCTTCTGCAGGGCGTCGTAGGCCAGATCCTTGTCCCTGCCCGGAAAGCGGTGCAGCATCCAGTTGTGCGTTTTCATAAAAGGCAACCTGCCGATCAGGACGTTCTCCAGAAGGGTCTGGTGTTTGAACAGATTGAAGTCCTGAAAGATCATGCTGGTAATCCGGCGGATGCTGCGAAGCGTTCGGTTTCGACCGTCATAGGTGAACGGTCCGACGCGCATGCTGCCCTGACTCGGAGAGATCAGGCCGCCGATACAGCGCAGCAGGGTCGACTTGCCGGCCCCGCTCAAGCCGAGAATGGCCACGAACTGGCCGGGAATGATCTGAAGATCAATCGACTCCAGGGCCACCGTTCCGTCAGGATAGGCCTTTTTCAGCCCGCGAATCGAGACGACGCTCTTGATTTCGTCCGTGACGTGCGACATACGTTTCTCCATGTTTTTGCTTGGGCAAACCAGCGATGAGGGACGTCCCCGGGAATGAAGAACAGATGGTATCCGGCCTGTTTTTCGGTCATGTCTCAGGTATGACCATTTTTGATTACAATGCGCTGATATGCGATAAACATCATGCTGGAGATTCCCGGCCTTCCTCCGCGGATGGAGTCAGGCCAACTTGAGGACGGATGGAGAAAGTATGTGATATGTGGTGTTCCGGGCAGGGCTGAACAAGGGTGGCACTCACGATGGGAGGCGCTAAGATCCTGGGATGATGACTGAAGGCATTTTGAATCTGATTTACAAAAGTGGTCTCCCTGAGGGGCCCTTTATTTGTGTTCCCAGATAAGGTAGAGACCAAGGTTGGGTTTTCTAAATAGCTAAAACTGAACCGAGGTCATAACCATGCCCAGAAAGAAAAATGCCCAACAGGCCTGGAACCAGGCCGAATCTGAATACGCCGACCTTTACGCATCCCTGACTCTTCCCATGTTTTCAGAACCAATGTCCCCAGAGGACATCGTGGCTCGAATGCAGAGAATCCTCAAAATCTGCTCCTGGTTTTATCCTGCCTATATGGAGAAAGGGATCCGCCTTCTAGGTGCAAACCAGGAGGAACAGGGAATGCACGATATGCGCAAAGGGTTTGAGCTCATGCTCGAGCATTGTCCTCCAGATAAAATAATCGACAACGCCGATCCGATTCTGGAAAGTCTGGCCAGGCTGTATCGATTCGACATTTTCAAATTTAAAGATGTAGATGAAGATCTGATCGAGAATATCTATTTATCTTTGTTCGATTTTTACCATTTCTTGGCTAAACAGGATATTATCGAAGCTTCCGATGTGGACGAATTCAAAAAAGAGGCCCTGGGCATGAAAAAAGACCTTGTGGCCACAATGCATCGCTACAATGCCATCCGCCACGACCCCACCCTGGACCAAGAGGAAAAGGAATCCCTGCGGAATGAAATCTTTGAAGGCGACCATTTCTGGCCTTTTATCGATTAAGAGATTCATTACCAAAGACCATTTGACCAGCATGGATTGCATCCTGGACCCACCCTTTGCATTGAACTCATGGTACGGGACTGCAAAAAGTCGTCACGTTCTCTTGCGCGATAACATTAATCTATTATGAGTGCCGGGACAGAGCCCTGCCCACTGGAGCCAGGTATATGCTGAACTCATCATGGCCATCCAATCCCAGAAGCTCGTCCATTGCCTGTTGATCATAGGCTGCCACTGCACAGGTTCCCCCGCCAATAGCTTCGCAGGCCAGGTACAGATTCTGGCAGACGTGTCCGATATCCATAAGAATAGTCCGATAGGCGTTGGGTCCATAGCGCCATTCCATGCGGTACGGCAGGCAGGCCCAGATAAAGGTCACTGCACCAGCGGCTATAAATCGCTGCCCAAAGGCGGCCTTGGACAGCTTGTGCTCGGCCCGGGCAATCTCCTTGATAAAAAGAAGCTCATTGCTGAGGGGCAGAAAACGATACAATCCGGGGCTTAGCTTTTCTACGTTGTGCGCCACCAGGTAGGTTTCAAAGCTGTGCCTGGCCCCGGCAGAAGGCACAGTCCTAAAGCTGGCTGCACCACCTTTTGGACTGCGGATCCCCTGAGTGGCCCAGAGAAGAAAGGAAAGCTCCTCAAGATGGAGAGGTTCCGGGGCATAGTTCCGCCTGCTTTTGCGCCTGGCAATGATTTGATCCAGGCTGATATCCCGGACAAATTCCTGCCACTGATCGGATCCAGCAAGGCTTACCCGGGGACTGGCAGGGTCAAAAGGCTTCTGAATAGGGGGCATTGGCCTGCCCATATTCTGGTCAGTCCTGGAAAAGTCTGTCCTTTTGCGCAGGGAATCCTTTAAAAACTCCCGGTTGATCCTGTAATCATATTCAGACATAAGCTCCTCACTCAACAGATTTAAAAGATTATAGTTATCATTATCAAATATCAACTATACTATCTGATGCGATTGGCCAGTGCAAATCCAGATTGTGCCCTCGCATCTGCTGGCTAAGCAGGCTGTTACCGGCGGCTTAGGGCCAATATAAGCCCTTCATTTTCCGCCCAATTCTTCGGTCATGCCTGCCTTTTTCTCTTTGCTTCAGGAGCTCAGTTGAGATCTTGCCTTTATACAAGTTTCGGCTCACCTCTGCCCACGGAAAAACATGACAAGCTCTCAGGTGTCCGGCAGGCCAAGTTCCTTCCTGGCCCAATCCACGTACGGCTGTTGCGACACCGGCATGCTCGAGTTCTTATCGGTGATCTCAATGTCTCGAAGCAAAGCCTGGACGGCTTCCCGTCCGTCCTCGGTCTGGACCGCCTGCCGCGGAGTCTTGCCGCCTAAAACCGGAAGCTCTGTATCTATCCACCCCTCCCAGTGCTGGCCCAAAACACCTCTGATGGCCTCTTGGACCTCCGGGGAGTTTTTCAGGGCCTCCTGCTCTGTATCCTCCTGCCTCCATGAAGGGGTCTCAGAAGACCCTTCATTCATCACGGATTCAATGGAACGGATATCGGTCACCTTGTAGGTTGCCTTTTCTCCCAATCGCTTGTCGATTTCCTCCTTAATCCGCTCTTCTCTGGCCTCGGAATTAACTTCTATTTTCATTCGGTTTTCCTCTATCCGAATGTGCCCCAGGGTGGTGTTGTCCAGGCCCTTGCTCAGGGTATGCCCTTCCTTGCTCCAGGCAAACTGGACTCCTTGCACCTGGGACTCCTCGTCGAGTTCCGCCTGGTCTCGCAGCTCTTCCTCTGTTTTGTGCACGCACAAAGGAGCCAGGGCCTGAAAGGCATCCTCCGGTGAGTTAATCTCATAATGCAGGGTACGGAAGCTCAAAGGATCACCATCGGTGTTGCACATTTCCGGCCGCTCAAAAAGAGCCTCCTGCAGGGCCATAAAGAAATCACGCAGCTCAGGATCCACATCCATGAGCACCTCATTGGTCACAGAACCGAAATCTTCCTCCAACTCCTTCCTAAATTGTATGATCTTGGGTTTAAATCGGGGATACAGCTTGTACGTTGCACTGCCGATGGACATTGTCAATTATGAGCCTGTCCCTTTATACATTTATGCTCATTTGACATCAAAACATCATGACGTTATGGTTTTAGTCAAATTATGGAGGTACAATTATGACTACACTATCGAAACGTTCAACCATATATTTAGACCCATCGCTGCATCAGGCTTTACGAATAAAAGCCTTGGAGACATCAAGATCAATGTCAGAAATAATCAATGAAGCTGTCAAGGAGGCACTTGCCGAGGATGCGGAAGACCTCGCCGTATTTGATGAAAGACATGATGAACCGCTGATCAGCTATGAGCAGATGATAAAAAGGCTCAAAAGAGATGGCCGGATATAAAATATTTTTCAAAAAATCAGTTTGGAGGGATTTTAAAGCAATTCCGGATAAAACCTTAAAAAAAATCCTTCAATCTATTGAATCTTTGGGCGAGGATCCACGCCAACCTGGAAGTATAAAATTGAGCGGTCAGGAAAGATATCGGTTTCGGGTGGGGCAGTATCGTATTATCTATTCCATTCAGGATGAAGAACTAACCATTTGGGTCGTGACGGTGGGGCATCGAAAAGATGTTTATCGTTAAAGCAAACCAGCCCTTTCATCTGGACGGTTATTCCGCTCCGCTTCGTACCCGCCAGTGAAGGGCAACATTATGAAATTTCTTTATATCGCTCAAACTGAGATGTTATACATTATTCAGGGTTAGACACATTTGAATGACTTCAGGACATAGCTCTCAACCGGGACGACCTCCATGCTGTAAACATGAACGATCGCATATGGTACACCGTAGTCTTTTGTACTTATTGATCATCTGATTCAAAAGGTCGCACCGATTATGCAAACCTACAAGGTATCAAGATTGAGGTTTGTATTGAAGAAGCTGCACAATCAAGGACGATTTTCAGTCTGTCACTCCTCATCAAACTCCGCACTACTAAAGTTCAGTGTCCCACAGTTCTCCCGCACAGCCCTCTGTGTATTCTCGTCAAAGCCGTCCGGCATTTCCGCCTCGATGTCCAGCCTGAGCTTGACTTGGGCTCCTGGCTTAGATGTGAGTTGGCTTACAACTTCCTGGTGGATGGTATCAAAGGACATGCGGCCGGTGTGCGGGTCGAGCTCGACTGTTCCATAGAAGCGTTTTTTGGCTGTCTTGCCAGGGGTTGGCCATCCTCCCTCTTGGTGGCCACCTCCTTTTCCGCCTCCCGGTCCAGGTGTTGGCTCATGTCCTCCAGGAGGGACATCAGGGCCGGGGCCACCACCATCTCCCTCGCCGCCTCCATCAGGAACAGGGGCCTCTTGAGCCTGCTTGCAGGCCTTGGCTGTCTCCAACTCCACAATCAGAGATGAGCGGTCGATGACTGCTGCACAGGGTTCCTTGAATTTCAGACCCCGGTATTCATATCCTTCCTTGCCGTCTGCATAGCCGAAGTAGTCTCCGCTGCTCACACCTGTGGATATAACGGACTGGAGGATGGAGCTGTCCAAGAGCCTGGGCAGGTAGAGGTAGCTACACATCTTTTCCCACAGATCCATGGTATTGATGTCCGTCACTCCCTCTTTCCAGAACCACTGCTTGAGCATGTTGTCCAGATGGATTGGGGACCAGACTTTGAGGAGGAGCTCTTCATGGGTCAGCTTGTTTTCAATTTCCTCGGTCATGTTCGTTGCCCCGGTATTGATGCGCAGATCCTCCCAGTCCAGCTTGCTCAAGCCTCCCTGTCTGGTGGGGTGCTGAATGGGGCTTAGAATCCACTGGAAGCACTCGGTGATGGTTCTGTTCAGGGTGCTGGCAGCGCCTTCACTGTTTTGCTCAGCCTGCTTGGCCTGCAAGTTGTCCAGCACCAGGCGGGTCTGCTGCACATCATCGACGATGGACTTCCAGGCCAAATAAGTCCTGGCCTGATCTTTGAGCCTGGGCACGGTGTCGTAATCCGCAGCCAGGAAGATGAGCCTGTTTTGGTACAGCCTGGGGCCTGTGCCCCTGGTCTTTAAAATCTCTGAGGCTGCATTTTTGCCCAGTTCGCTGGTTCTGGAATGGGGCTTATCCGGAGGCAGCACACACAGCCTGACCTGAAAATCATCCGGGATGTCCGAGGCCGGAGTAAAGACATGGATGCCGCCAAAGGAACCTTTTTTGAGCAGCTTTTCCAGCCGCTTCTTGACCTCGGGCAGCACATCCTCGCGCCAGCCAAACCTTTGCTTGCGCTCTTCCATCTCCCGGCGCAGGTTGGGGGTGACGTCAAACCAATAGCGCTCCTGGTCCACATTGAGATAAAAGAGCTTATCTGAAAGATGCTTGAGCGCGTCTTTGACCACACTGGTACTGATGCCGGGATAGGCCACTCCCAAATTCACATGCTTGTGGTCAATACCTCTGGCCCCCTGCCGCCTGGCCCCTGGGGCGCTGCCCAAGAAGATTGTCCGGGCGGTTCTTCGGGCCGCCTGGTGCTTGCCCAAAAGAGGATTTTTGGTGTCTGTATGCACGGACAGGGCCTGTTCCCCGTCTATATCCTTGTCTAGCACCGGGTCCCATCCAGGAGGCAGGTAATATATGGCCTGGTTCTTGACGTTGTTGTCGTATAAGGGCAATGAGCCGGGCATGATCATAGGGTCCCGGCTTCCATCCTTCCACAGGCGGTAGGTCACAGTGGCCAAAAGCTGCAAGACCCCCCTGGTGCGCTGGAACTTTTCCATGGACGACCAGTCCAGGTACAAGCGGTCAAAGATCTCCGGATGAATGGGATAGGAGGCCATCAAGCGCTGGACATAGCCACCTTCCTGGGTTTCGCCCGGGAAGTCGTCCGCTGCTTCCCGGTAGTAGTTGGCAAAAGCCCGGCAGACCTCTTCAACTGCTTTTTGGTCTGTAATTTCATGAAACAGTCGCCTGCGCACAATCTCAAAGGCTTCCCCAGTGGCCACTGGATTCCAAAGGGCCTGAACCCTGCCGAAATACTTTTCCAGGGAGGTCAGGGCCTGTTGCCCCCGCACCCCGCCCATCTCTGTATCTGATTCCGGCAAGGCGACCAGGAGCATGCTGTCTTTGGTGGAGGACATAGCCTCGCTCAAGGCCTGGACAAAAGACATGTTGGACTCAAAGGTTCCGCCGGGATAGCCTTTGCCTTCCTGGAATTGGCGCAGATAGGCCACCATCTCGTCCATAAGGATGAGGCAGGGGCTGTATTTTTCAAAGAGCTGAACCAGGACCTCTTTGCCCGGCGAGGTGCCGTCCCGGTCCGAGTCAGCCAGGAGGGCAAAGCCGTCTTCACCGCCGATCTGCCAGGCGATCTCTCCCCACAGGGTGCGGATTTCCAGGCTGCCCCTCCTCTTGGGCTGGGAAGGGCTCATGCGGTTCCCGTCCACCACGGCTATAGAGGCTTTTGGAATCTCCTGCACTCCGGCAGCATCCAGAATGCGCGGGATACCACGCATTTGGCTGGGTGGCTGTTCGCCTTTTCCCAGGTGGTAGACCGCGGTTTCTGTATGGGTCTTGCCGCCGCCAAAGGCAGTTTGCAGTTGGATGACCGGATCTCCACTGCCGCCGTTTAAGCGTTTGACCACGCTGTCCAGGAGAAGACGCATGCCTTCAGTAATATAGGTACGTTCAAAAAAACTGACCGGATCCTGGTATTCCTTGGGAGCCTTGCCTTCCTTGACCAGACTTAAATCCGCCGCAAACTCGGCCTGTTTAAAGGTACCTTTGAGCACGTCCTCGTGGGGCGTGGCAATCTCGGTCCAAGGTTTGAGTTGCATGAACCCCCCGTTAATTGTTGAGCAAATCATTCAAAGTGGTTTGCCTCTCGCTTGGCGCTTTCTTTTCTGAAGCCGCTGCTTCCACAGTGCCGTACCAGGAGGCAATAAGTTCATTGTAAGCCAAGGCCTCTTCAGCCCAACCCTTGCGCTCGCAGAGGGTGAACAGACGATAGGCCAACTGGCGAATGGTTTCTGTCCTATCGGTTATCTTACCCAACAAGCGGCCGGCCTCAGACTCTCCCCCAGAGCGAAGCGCCCGGATGATCTGGTGCAGGGCCTCCCAAGTGGGTGTGCGCTGATCCTTGAGCGGGTCCCAATCATCACTATATTCGTTAAACTTCAGCAGTCGAACTTTGCCTGCCTTTGCCTCCACAACTCCGGCCTGAGCCAGGCCGTCCACAGTGGTACCTTTGGCCCGGGCCAGAACATCGGCCTGACCAAAGGCGTCTGCCTTGAACCCGTACTGCATGAACCAGTCTATACAGAACCGGGTGTCGGAATCCATTTCCCCCTCGGCCTCGTTGAAAAACTCGTCAATAACTTTGTTGATCTGGATAAGCGCGTCCCGGACAGACATCTTGGAGCCGTCCGCCTCTAGGATGCCTGAATAGCGGGAATAAATGGCCATGCCCGGACCAATGGCCGCTTGGGCCAGGTCAACAGGGGCAATGGCTGTTGCACCTTCCTTGCCCCCGATCATAGTTTCTAAGGCTTCCGGAAGCTCCTCTTTGAGCTCGCGCAGGAACTGGCGGCGGGGAATGAAAGGGGCATTGGGGTCTCGTTTGCGACAAACTAGGACTATAGAGGAGGCTAAGGCATTAGAAGACATCCCTCGAAGACGAGATTTGTTCTCAGTTCGCATAGGCCAAGTTCCACTAATAAGGAATCCTGTATCAATTATAGACTTAATAAATGTTTCCCAACCTGTGCTCACTACTTCTTTATCTTTGTTGTTTTCGTATTGCTTAAAAGCATAATACATTACTAAAGGGAAATTCTCGTTGCTTTGTTTAAAAAGAAGCTGCATTACATTTGTCATTTCATTAAGAAAATAAGACTCGGCATCTAACTTAACTCCATTGTGACGATAAGCAAAAGCTACCAATTCTTCAGATTTTGGTGTTGCAACTGTTTTGAATAAATCTGGAAAAATAAAACGTAACGATTTACGCATCCAAACATAAAAGAAGTCAGATAAGTCTGCATAGGGTACATTGTCATAATATGGTGGATCTGTTGATATGACTTTTGAATTTGATATTTTTTGTATGCTAGCATTAGCCTGTTGAGCAAACCCGGTTGTTAAATTATGAATATTTTGAAAAGCTTTTTCAAATGATTTGACTATTCCATTTATGAAGACAATCCATCCACCAGAACTATCCCCAAGAGGATTACCTTCAGCAAAATCCCAAATCATCGGGATAGCTTGGCGTCCAAACAAGTGACGAGGACATTGAGCTATTGGTTCCCAGCCGCAAAGACTGTTCGATAAATCAGCTTGTTTACTAAGTGCAAAACTAAGGTAAACAGCCAATGCATTTCCATAAGCAGTTGCACCTGAGCCTCCATCAGCCAGTCCAATCCCATTATCAACCCATCCTGCATTTTTTGCATCATGAGTTGCTTTTTCGCAAGCTTCTTGTACTAAATCAGTAAATGTATTTAATGTAAAAAGTTGACGGCTGGTAAATATTTGATCAAAATTATACATCCCATAAGCCTTTATGCCTAAATACTGGGTACTTCCACAAATTTTTATATCGGGCATCCAATAAGGTTTTGCCTGATGTGCTAATTTGTCGTGATGTGGATTAGGGTTTAGATATAAGCGGCCACGCTCGCCTGCGGCTACAATCGCCATTAGTCTTTTTCCCATGTTTCCAGTACCTGATTCTGATTTGATGTACCCTGGAGGTATTGGTGAACCCGAAACCAAACATGCAAAATTTGCTCCCCTCCCTAACTTAGTACCTTTTTTCACTGTTTCTACATCCCCGGGTTTTCCCACTTTGACCTCAAACCGATAACCATCATCCTCAATGATCGGCTGCACATAGGCTTCCTTGCCCTTTTTGGTGGAGAGCATGAAGGTGGAGGCTAAGGGGACATCTACATGGGGGCTCCTCACACAAATTTGTGCATGATTTTGGGTTCAGGCAGTCCAGCCATGCAATGGTATAGATTACGGATGTAGTTCTTGGCTGAGCGGAAACCGTAAGCCCTGTGGCTTATCATCTTGGCCTTGTTGTTGAGACCTTCTACCGAGCCGTTGCTGATCGGCATCTTGAAATAGCTGAGTATATTTTCTTCTTTGCGGCGCAGCATCCAGGCAAAATTTCGCATCGGCTGCAGTCTGGAATGAGTGGCCCACCAGAACCACTTATCGAGGAATTTTTTGGCCCAGGCT
>NZ_JIAK01000026.1 GCF_000620765.1 Desulfovermiculus halophilus DSM 18834 | reverse complement strand
CCTTCACGTCACCTGACGAAATCCGCCATAACTGGCTGGAAAATCGGATGGCAGCATAGTCTAAACTTGTGTCCAAAGAACCGTTTCCGCTACACCAGAATGGTGCCGAGGGCCATGGACAGCCCCAGGACCACCCGGGTCACGCCCGGCATCGATTTGGCCATGCGCTGCAGGAACAGAATGAAGCGGGAGGCTCCGTTGATCACCGGCGTGACCACCGGCAGCAGAGTGCGTCCCAGGATTTCGCTGAGGTTGGCCACCTGCTGGCGCAGGAGCAGGAATCGGGCTCCGATGTCCTGGTTCATGGCGTCGGCCATCTGTTCGGTGACCGCCGTGCCGGTCTTCATGGCCCGGCCCACCGACTGGATATTGCCTTCGAGGCTCTCCATGCCCGCCGACATTTGCAGCAGGAACTTGACCGCCTCGTCGGAGCCGAAGGCCTTCTTCAGCTTCACCTGGGTGGCGGCGTTGGAGAGATCGGGGAACTGGCGCTTGATCTCCTGCAGGATGGGAACCACGCCCTTGAGACGGCCACTGGTGTCGGTGAAGGATAGGCCAAGCTCGTCACCGGCCTCGGCCGCCTTCATGATGAACGCCTTGTACAGCGTGCCCGCCTCGGAGCCGGGCATGGTGGTCTGGAGCTGGCCGAGCACGGCGAGCTGCTCGTTCAGGGGAATGTTGCTCGCGGCGGCCACCGCGCCGATGTTCTTGATGGCGTCGGCCATCTGGGTGCCGTTGGTCTTGAACGAGGCCACGGTCTGCGCCATGGCTCCGGAAAAGGCGGTCGCCCATTCCATGTCGTTCATGTCGGCCATGATGGGCTTGAATATCCCGTAGGCCGTGGTGAAGGTGCCGACCATCTCCTGGGTGGTGGCCTTGGTCGCCTTGGCGGTCATGGCGGCCATGGAGGTGAAGACGCCCACGGCCTCGTCGCTGAGGTTGGACAGGGCCGATTTCACATCGTAGGTGGCGGTGATGAAGGCGGCCTTGTCGGCACCGGACCATTGGTTAGTGAAGGATTCGGCGGCGTCCTCGATGGCCCGGAGGTCCTGCACGCCGAGGGACGCCAGCTCGCCCAGGGCTTTCTGGGTCGCGGCGGTGGAGGCGACCAGGGCGGCGGGTACTGCCATCAGGGCCAGTCCCGCCCCCAGCATCATGGTGCCTTGCTGGATGCGGTCCAGGTTGCGGGTCATCCGCTCGCTGGCATCCGCCACGGTGGAATCGAGGTCCATCATGGAGCCACGGATGCGCTGCGCGTTCTGCGAGAACGCATCCTTCATCGATACCACTATGCCCAGTCCGAGATTGCCGTTCATCTATCGCCGTTCCGTTTGCTCACGTTCAAAATCAAGTTGCCGCTCGAGGGCCTCGACGAACTGACGCCGGACCCTGAGCGGCAGCGAGCGGGTTTCCGACCAGCCCCAGTGCAGTCCGCCGTAAGCGAGAAAGAATGCGTCGCTTACAAGCGAACTCCTGGGAACAAAAAAGACGGTTCGGCCTCCAGTCGGGTGCGGATCTTGGTTCCGCAGCCATCGCATTCGGTCTCCACCGAGGTGTCGATTCCCGCGTCGACCCGCGACATCTCCTGCCGCAGCGCGTTGCGGTCGCGCATCGACATTTCCGACAGGCTCTTCTTGTTAGGAGCCTTGCCGTCGATGTCGAGGATGCGAATGAGCATGGCCGAGGAGATGTTGGGCTCGCGCAGGCTGGCCAAGCGTTTTTCCTTATGGCCGTCGAGATATCCGAAGCGCACGGTTTTCTTCGAGCCGGGCAGCTTGAAGACGAACTCCCGCTCCTCGCCGTAGGGGGTGAACTTGAGATCCTCGAGATTGACGGTCACAAAGTTGGTCATGCGGCAGGCGCTGTTCGGGCAGCTCAGCTCCAGCTCCACCTCGTCCCCCAGGGAAATCTGGCGCAGGCGGACCAGAGCGAACAGCCGGTCACCCGAGAGCAGGTTCATCACCTCGGAAAGATCGGGATCGGTCTTCTCGCCCAGCCGGACGAAACAGTTGCGGAGCACCTGGTTGATCGCCTCCCCTGAGCGGATCAGGCGTTGGTTGGTGAGCAGTTCTTCCTCGGTCCCGGTCATTTCCCGGAGTTCGAGTTCAGTGCCGCTTGGCAGTTCAAAGCTGTACATGGTCGATCCTCCGGTTTAGGTCCAGTATTGGAAGCAGATGGTGAGCTTCTCGATGGTGTTCTCGGTGTTGCCGCCCTCGAGCTCGTCATATTCAAGCGCCTTCACCCAGGCCCCGTGCAGTGTCCAGCGGCGGGTCTCGTTGCCGGTGCGGTCGTAGCGGACAACATCGATGTCGCGCATGTAGTCAGCCGGAAGACCACCGGTGACGGCGTTCACGTCCACCTGTTTCTTGATCCATTCGCGGGCCGCCTCGTCGGAGCCGTCCTGCAGGTTGCCTTTCTCGAGGGTGATGTCCTCGAACTTGACCCGGCCCGCCACCTTTTGGTCGAACATGGACCCGGCCGGGGCGAAGGCCACTTCCTCGAATTCGGTTTTGGGCTCCTGTCCCTTGTGGAACAGGGCCACGTCGAAGCCGTTTACCTCGATGGCAAACTGCCAGTTCTGGTAAAGGCTTTTGGGCATGTTTCCGCTTCTCATAGCCGTGTTCTCCCGTTAGATGATTTCTTTGAAGTCCGCGCCGGTGCTGGTCAGGATGAAGTTCAGCTCGATGAACTCCGCCGTCTTGGTCGGCTTGACGAACACGCGGGCCACCATTTCGTTGCGGTCGATGACCGCCGGGGTATTGGTCTCCTCGTCGCACTGGAATGCAAAGTCGTAGAGGCCGCCCTTGTCCTTGATGTCCTGCAGGAAGGGGTTGATCAGGCGGCCGAGGGCACGCCAGGTCTGGGGATGGTTCGGCTCGAACACCACGAAGCGGGAGGATTCCGAGATGGCTTCCTCCATAAACATCATCAGACGGCGGACGTTGATGCGGTCCACGGCCGAGGGCTGGCTTTGCAGCGTCTTCTGGCCCCAGATGTTGATGCCGGTGTCGGGGAACACGGCGATGACGTTGACCCCTTCCGGATAGAGCACATCGCGCTCGCCACGGCTGGTCTTGTAGGCCAGGGAGAGCGTGTTGAAGATGCGGCCACGGTCAATACCGGCGGGCGCGTTCCAGACGTTGGTCTTCTGGTCGCTGCGGGCGATGCAGCCCGCCACCGCGCCGCAGGGCGGCACCAGCTTTTTGCGCGAGTTGACCGGATCGCTGATCTCCAGCCAGGGATAGTAGAGCGCCGCGTAGGAGGAGTTGAATGCCGCGTGGCTGTACATCCCTTGTCCCTTGCGGAAGTCGACCGCTTCGAGCGGCTCCAGGTGCATGGGCGTGTCGGCGATGAACAGCAGATCCTTGCGCCCCTCGGCATAGGCGATTCCAGCGTTGATCACCGGCACCGTGGTGACGCCGGGGACCATCAGCAGGTTCAGGGCGTCGATCTCGTCAAAGCCATAGAGGCCGGTATGCTGCGAGGGATCGCCGATGAAGTCCGCATCGGCCAGATCGGTCAGACCATTGTCACCGCCGCTGAGCGTGAACACGCCCAATGCCGGACGGTCACTTGGCGTCCCGGACGCGGTGGCCAGATCCTGGACCAGGATGAAATCCGAGCGGTCGTTGATCGCCAGCTCCACGTGGTTCGGCAGCGTCTCGTCCATGCTCAGATCCTTGAACACCTCGACCACATCGCCTTTGTGCCGGACCACCAGATTGAAATGGTTGGCCGGATCGAGAGAACCGTCCTCGATGGAGATGGAGAGTCGGTCGCCCCAGACGCCTTCGTTCACGGCCTCGATCCGCAGGGCGTCGGCGGGCGTCGCCTCCCGGTTCTGCAGCACGATGGAAGATTTGAGCGCCGTCAGGGTGTCCCGGTCGGTGGAGTCGGTGAGATGGGCGATGCGGGTGACGTAGAGGACCGCCCCGCCGTTGTCGAAAAACGCCCGTGCGGCGTAGGCCAGATAGCTTTCGTTGATATAGGAGCCGAAACGGTTGATAAACTGTTCCCAGCTCGTCACCAGCACGGGCTTGTTGATCGGGCCTTTCTCGGCCACTCCGACCATGGCAGCCGACGAGGTCGAGATCTGCTTCACATAGAAACTGAAGTCCGTTTCCCGGGTGTAAATCCCGGGCGATAGATAGGTCGGCATGGTTATTTCCTCCGCTTGCTGGTGGTCTTGGCCTCATCGGCTGCGGCGTCCTCGGTTGCCGTGGGCTTTTCCGGTTCCGGTTCCGCGCCGCCGGTCAGGTCGGTGATGCGCACCAGGCCGCGTTTTCCGGCGGTCTTGATCTCGGCGGAGAGGTCCTTGCGGGCGATGCTCTTGCGTTCTCGCGGCCCGAGGTGAAGGGTTCCCTGGCCGGAGAGGTTGAACGTCAGGGGTTGGAACTGCAGGTTTCTGATCTCGATCACGGTTGTTCTCCTTTACGGTTGAATGGTTCGTTGCTCTGTCACGTCGCCGTGACCAACCGGCAGGACAGCCGGTTGGCACGACCGCAGGTCGCCCCGAAGGGGTGGAGCACAGGGATGTGCGACATGAAACTGGAAGGTCCGGTCCCGGATCAGCCGACCGTCGCGCAGGTCGCCGTCGTACACCGGGCAGGATTCGATACGGATGCGTCCGGAGCTTTGCCGGAGGTTGGAGAGGTTCACCCGGGCCAGACCGCCCAGAGGAACCAGTTCAGTGAGGTTCAAACTGCCCTGGTCGGCGATGGCGATCTCCGCGTGAAGCTGGAGGAACCGCGACACTGACTCGTGAAAACCGAGCAGTTCGGCCTCCCGGTCCACGGTCACCACCAGATCGAAATCGAGGTGATAGAGCCTGGGAAACCGGCACTCCTCGAAAGTCAGCTCCGCAACATTCTTCTCGAATAGGCGGCTCTGGCTGCGGCGGAAACGGTCTTCCGTCAGTTTCGGCCCCTGGAGGATGACGCTGGGGGTGCGCTGGACCTCGAACAGGTCATCCGGGAACACCAGCACGGTGTCCGGATGGATGGCCTGCTTGGCCAGGCGGATCAGGGTTTCTGTGACGGTCTGTATCGTGCTCAAGGGACGCCTCCGTTTTCTGCCTGGTTACTTACCGGAAGCGCTGGCGATGTGTCGGAGGCTCAAAGCGCGGAGCGGATCGCCTCACGATAGTTCTGGAGGATCTGTTCGCGGTACTTCTCCATCACCGGATGCAGAAAGGGTCTGGCGGGGATGATGATGGTCGCGCCGTTCGGATGGTTGATGGTGGCTCCGTACTCCATGACGGCACCGATGTTCACCATGTCTTCCCCGTCCTTGTTGACGGTGCCGCGCAGCAGGCCGACGAACGCCTTGTCGGCCATGATCTTCTGGGTGATGGCGTTGACGAGAAAGCCGGTGTCGATGAGCGCCTTGCTGGAACCTTTGCGCTCGATGGTGCTTTCGGCGAGTTTCACGAAGGCCTGTCCGCCCGGGGCCTGGGAGCGAATCCCCCGCTGGATCTCGCGCACCAGAAAAAGGGCGTTGCGGATCGTGGCCTGACGCAGGGCCGTGGCCAGGCGTGGCCCCATGCCGGTGGTCAGCTTGGCGCGGGCCTTGTCCCAGTCACCGGTCCGCCTAACGCCCATTGAGCTTCACCAGTTGCAGGTTTTTGTGAGTGACAGTGCCGAAGAAGTGTTCTTCTTCCACACTCTGTATGCGATAGGTTTCCCTGTCTGCGGCCAGGCGGTCTTCACCCTGGACGTCGGCATCCGGAAGGACACAGGCGAGCGCATCGATCTTGCCGCTCAGCTCCTCCGGCGGGGTTTCGTTCAGTTCGAGGGGGATGACGGAGATTTCCGTGTATTCGGCATCGTCGGTGCCGTAGAGCCGCTCGCCGGGAACCACCCGCAGGACGCGTGCTGTCTGGCCCGAGGAGAGGATCAGCCGGGCGACGTCGGCCACGGCTTCGGCGCGTTCCCGGTCATTCAACAACATCGAGATCGATCCCTTGTTCGTAGATGACCGGCGTAAGGCCGCTCGGGGTCAGGATGTAGGATTCAGGATCGACCTGCGCGGTAGGTAACAGTTCGGCGATGCGTTGCCGGTAGTCCGCGAGCAGATCGGCCTCGAGCTTGGCCCAGTGGCCGGGCTGGCCGGTTTTGTCCACCCGCTTGTCGCCGCTGGAAAAGGAGAAGGCGTTGGCGGTGGCCGAACGCATGACCTGGCAGGCGTGGATCTGCGCCATGATCACCAGAAGCTCGCGGACCTCGCCGGTGGGATCGGGGGTGATCTCTCCGGCCGTGATCGTCAGCGATTGGTCGAGGTCACGGCCGACCCGGAAAACGGCCTTCCGGACGCATCTCTCCAGAGTCTGGTCCTCGAAGAGAGATGCGCCCGGATCGGACAGGTCGAGCCGCAGGTCGGCGATCAGGTCACTCAGCAGCACCTTGCAGGCCCTCCAGACGGCTCTTGAGCGCGTCGATCACCGTGCGGCGTTTCTCGGTTTCCATGTAGCCCTTGAGGGTCTCCGGATTGGCCTCCTCGTTGACCTTGGAAATCGCGTCGGTGGCGGAGAGCTTGCTCAGGTCCACCGGTTCCGCGTCCTGGTCTGGCTCTGGAGGGGCGAGCGGTTCCTGCTTCGGTTTGTCGGCCATGGCCAGGCGGCCGTTCTTGAGCGCCGCCTGGATCTGCTTGGTGAGGCGTTCCACCTCGACCACCTGACCGGGCTTGAGCTTCAACCCGGCGTCGGGGATCACCAGAACGCCGGGACGGATGTTCTTGATTCGATTCATGTCACATCACCTCCTAAGATTACGGAACCAGTTTGACCTTGGCCATGATGTCGGGGCGAGTAATGCCCTGACCGATCTCTGACCACACCAGCCAGCCGGTCTTGAAGCGGGTTTTCTGGTCGATGGACTCCGTTTTGAGGTTTTCGCGCACCGGCATCTTGCCGACCTCTTCATCCGGGACGATGATGATCTCGTCCAGCGGCATGGAGGCGGTCAGCAGAATGCCACCGGTGCCGTAGTTCTTGATGACACCCTTCTGGCGCAGCTCGAGCTTGGTCTGGGGATCGAGGTTCCAGCCGCGCATGTCGTTGAACCGGCGGCCGCGCATGACGATGTACTTCACCGACAGCTCCAGGTCCTCGATGATCGAGATGGCCTCGTTCAGCGCCTCCTCGGTGAGCAAATCGCCGGTGACCTCGATGGTGTTGGTCGCCGGGATGGCCGAGGAGAGCACCGAGATGGTGCGGCGGTCCATCTCCTTGCGGATGGCGTCGGCGGCGCTGGTCTGGATGTCCATCAGCGTGCCGATGTTGCCGTTCTTGAGGACGGACACGTCCACCATCGGATTGGAGTGGATGCGGTTGGTGGGGAACTCGACTTCGTCCTTGCCCACCTCCTGCTCCTGGGCGTCGCCGTCCTTGCTGATCCAGTGGGCCTTGACGGTCGGTTTCTTCTGGTAAACCGGACGTTCGCCCTTTGGCAGCGTGTGCTTGGTGAGCAGCAGCGAGGAGATCTCCTTGCGCTTGATTTCCTGTTCGATGGGCGCGGCAATGGCGGCGGCAAGCGCTCGCATGCCTTCGGGCGACTCGAGAGCCTCGCTCATGAGCCGCGCCATGGTTTCCATGTATTCCTGGGAATGGATCTTCAACTGATTGGTTTTCATGTGCGTTGGCTCCTTGGGTTAGACGAGCAGGCGGAATTTGAGGACGCCGCTCTGTACGGAAATGGCGTGGGCGACGACGTGCTCTCCGGCCGCGACGCCGTTGGTCAGGCGACCGTTCGCCGAAACTTTCAGGTCGTCTCCGGCGACGATAGTCCCTTCGAAGGCGTCGGTCTCGTAAACGCCGCCATCGCAGTAGATACCGGGCATTTCGCCACCGGCGTAGTCCTTGATCAGGATGCCGAAGGAGCGCTTGGTGGGATCGGTGTTGACGGCGAACAGGTCGTCGCCGACCACGCGGACCACCTGGCCGAGCTGACCGTCGCCCTGGATGTGGCCGTCGCCATAGGCGAGGCTGCGGTGACACGGATTGATGAATGACATGGTGTTTCCTCCTTATGCGTTGATTTGCGAGTGTTCGGGAGAGTCCTCGCCGACACGGTTGCGGTAAGCGGCCATGAACCCGTCGCGCAGACGGTCCTCGAGCGACACCTTGCGGTCGTCCACATCGTGGGGCCTGACACCGGCGTCGCTGCGTAGCGGGGTTTCCGTCGATGCCTTGGCGGCGGGCTTGCCGCCCTGGTCGCTGTCGGCGGGTTTCTCTTCCTTGTCCTTGTCCGCTTTGGCCGATTTGGGCAGGCGTTCGTAAGCGGCCTCGGTGGCGGCGAAGGCTTCGTCGGACAGTTCGGCCAGGCGTTTCAGCTCGGCTTCCCGGTCCTCCTCGGAAGCGAAGGAGAGCCCCTGCTTCTCCAGACGGGTGAGCAGCTTCTTGGCCCGGGAGCGGCAGGCGGCCGCCTTTTGTTCGGCTTCCAGTTCCTGGACTCGTTTCTGCAGCTCGGCCACCTGGGCCTTGAGCTGCCGGTTTTCCTTTTCCAGGTCGGTAACGCGGGCAGGATCGCCTTCCTGCTGGGCCGGTTTCTTCTTGGCCGCTTCGACGGCCGGTTCATCGGTAGGTTTGGTTTTGTCTTCCATCGTGGAATCTCCTTCGGGTTGGGATTGGTCGGGCTGGCTCTGAAGGGACGCCACCTGCAGAATCCTGGCGTTCTCGTCCGCGCCTTTGCGGTCGAGCAGTCCCAGTCCGGTGAAAGTGACGCCGTGCAGAATCTCGAAAACGGGTTGGCCATTGAAATCACGGCCCTTGAACTTGCGCAGGTGGGTGCAGTAGTCGGCCTTGTTCTGGAAGCGCTTGTGGCAGACCGAGCATTCGCCTTCCTGGTAGTCGCACTCCATGGAGACCTGGGAGATGATCCCGCGCTTCATCAGCTTGTAGGCCAGCCGGGCGGCCGGGGTGTCGTGGACGTACAGCTCGCCCACGCATTCCACGCGGCCCCCGTTGTCGTCCTCCAGGTAGTCGGCGGCGACGATGCCGCCGACGATGTCGTTGAACTCCTGCGAATGCTGCAGATCGACCTTCTTGTTCACGGCCGTCATATGCCGACCGGACAACTCCTCGGCGGTGAAGTGGTCGCCGTTCTTGTTGGTCCCGGTTCGGCAGAGCACGAAGCTGAACTGGGGGTCGCCCGCCGAACCGACATCCATGGCCTCGGTCGCGAGGCTTTCGCCTTCGCCCAGCCGGATATCCACGGGGATGCTGGTGTGGAAGTTCGCGGCGGCGGCCATCGGAACGGGTTTCTCCTCCCGTTCGGCGCTGGCCTTGGCCCCGGGAGCGCAGACGAACAGGCGCTCCTTGGCGTTGGAAGCCTCGCCGTGCTTGGAGGTGATGGCGTAGTGGTGATCCTTGGACTTCATCCGGCTCTGTTTGCCGAAGGAGCCGATGATCCGCTTCATCTCCTGCTCGTTGGGATAGGCGTGATCGCGGTAGGAAATCAGCCAGTGCGGAATGTGCTTGGCATTGCCGAGAAAGGTCTGGAAGAACTCGCTGGCGTTGGCCTTGGTGACGGTCTTGTGGTCGGTCTCGTAATACTTGACCTTGGTGTCGGCCTTGATTTCGAGCCCTTCCCAATAGGTCATGAGCCCTTCCACGAAGTGGTAGGCCCGCTCGTAGTTGGTAGTCGAAAACTCGGTGGCGTAGGGCGGATCGAAGTAGGCCAGATCCGCCTTGGCTTTTGGCAGCAGGTCGTTGATGTCCTGCCGGTATGCCTTGTTCTCCTTGTCGTTGTCGAAGACCAGGGCGTTGATACGCTGCAGGTTCTTGCGCAGACGATCCTTGAACTCGTCAGGGGTGTCCTGGCGGCGGCCATAATCGGTGTACGACGAGAAGTGGCCGAAGCCACCCTTACCGCTCATGCAGGTTTTGCCGAGGCCGAACAGGGCGATGTCTTTCTTGAAGCCGGAGAGCTTGTCGCAGTTGGCGCGGATGGTGTCGATCAGCGCGTGGACGCCCTTGGCGAAAAAGATGCCCTTGAAGTTGTCCTGAACGAAGCTGCCCGCCTTGGCGTTTTCGGCCAGGAGCGCCTCGATCTCGTCCTCGCTCAGGCGAACCGAGTTGTTCTCGATGATCGCCTTGGCGGCGTGGTGGCAGTAGCGGAGCCGGTCGTTGGCGATGACCTGGAGGCCCTTGGTCTTGTACATGTAGGCCACGACCGCAGACCCCGAAAAGGCGTCGAGCACGGTGCCAACGCCTTCCGGGGTATGCTTCCAGATCCAGTCGACGAGCTTCTGCTTACTGCCGATGTAGTTGGTGATGTACTTGGGGCGCTTCTCGGGAGGGAGCTCTTCAGGAGCGGACTGTTCGGCGGCCTCGGTCCCAAGCGCATCGGGATCGAGAGTCAGCGCCGCATCGGCCTCCAGTAGAAACGCCAGCCTTTCCAGGTCTGTGGCGAACAGTTCCATCAACGTCTCCGGTCAGTTTGCTGTGCTCTCCGCGACCTGCGGGGAGCGTTCAGCGGTTACTTACCGGAAGCGTCGACGATGTGTCGGAGGGTGACGGAGAATTTCAGTGGGCGGGGTTCAGACGGGCCAGAACGGCCTTGCCGCAGGCGTCGAGGGAGGGGTATTCGTCGCTCTCGGTGATCTCGGAAAAGACCCCGTCATAGGGGGAGCGGGACAGCCGGTGGTATTCGAGAAAATCAGAGGGAAGCGAGGTGGCCCCGGCCTCGACCAGACGGTTGACCACCCAGGCGGCTTCGTCCTTGCGGTCGGCAAGCCCGCTCGGCCCCCGGTCGAGGTAGTACATCTCCACATCCAGACCCGGACCCGGCCCCTGAACCCAGACGCCCACGGGCACGTATTCCGGGACGGTGGCCTCCCGGTCGGCGACTATCGAGTCGATCATATAGCGCAGTTTCATGACCAGTCCTCCGCGATCCGGAGATGCTCTGCCAGAAGCTGGGCGTCGATCCGGTGGAATCTTTCGGTGTTTTTCTGCCGGTAGGCGATCCAGCGTTGCCAGTCCGCCGCGAGCTCGGGCTCCGAGACCGGCTCCATCATTTCGACATGGTGAATCCGGCCCAGATCGTCGGTCAGCTCTACAATCAGCCAGCCTTCGGCCTCCTTGCCGTCATGTTCGGCCATCAGGGTGTCTTCGACCCGGACATCGACCACTTTGATGGTGTGGGCGTGCTGAAAGCCCTCGTCGTAACCGAGCGCCTTCCACAACAGCCAGAAATCGGTGCGCAGATGGTTGCCAGCAGCGTCGAAATGGGGTGCGATCCGGGTGACGGTGAAGCTGTCCACCAGGGTATCCAGAAAGAGATCCTCGGATTCTCTGACCGTCATGCGGCTGCCCCGGCTGTTGAACCAGTGCAGCGATTCTTGCAGCCGCCGTTTTTCCTGCTCGATAAAGTCCTTCATGGTCATTGTTTGCGTTTGCTCCAGCTTTGAGGAGTATGGACGATGTCCTCCACCTTGCGCCCGTCGGGTAGTTTCTTGATGCCGCGCCGGGTGAAACTCTGGATGATCTCCCGGCGTTCGTTGTCGCTTCTGGCGACGATGAATTCGATGTTGTCCAGCAGCGTCACCGAGTATTTGAAGATGGTCTCGTTGCCATGGCGCTGCGAGAACCGCTTCCAGTCGTCGATGCTGGCCCCCCGGTTGCGCTGCACGTAGTCATCAATCACCTTGCCGTAGGCGTCATGGTCATAACTGATAGCGTCCATGCGCCGCAGCATCTGTTTCTTGAAATAGAGGGCCGGTGAGGCGTCGCTGGCCGGTTGCTTCTTGATCCGGGTGAAGAAATAGCTCGCGCCGCCGGTCTGCATGTCAGCCACCGGGGACATTCCGCCCGGAGCCACGCCCATGCGCATCTTCTCGACCGTGCTGACCATGGCTCCGTTGTTCTCCATGATCAAGTCGATGAAGCCGGACATACTCTCGCCGTTGGTCAGATCGTGGACCAGCGAATAGCCCTTCATCTGTTTTTCCAGGTCCTCCTCAGTGATGTCGAACCGGAGCTGGTGCCGGTATCCGCCCTTGGCGTCGCGGTCTAGAAAGCCCGCCTGGTATTCGCCCAGCGGGTTGTATCCGGAAAGCTGGGTGATGTCCTGGACGCCAAGTTCCTTTTGCCAATAGCCGCGCAGAGCCTGGACCCGCTCGGTGGTGGTGGCGTTGCGGTCGTCGAGGGATTTCTGCAGTCGTTTGTAGTCGGCGCTCTTGTCGGTCTTGCGGATGTAGGCGAGCTTTTCGAGGTACATCTGCTCCGCGTTTTCCGCCGTGGCCACCCGGGTATCGATCCCAAGCTGTTCGAGCTTTTCCAGCATCGCCTCGACCCGTCCGGGGGTAGCGTCGCCGTCCAGGATCATTTCCAGCTCGCCGCGCTGGGCATAGAGGTTGGTGTCTGACCAGGGGCGATAGCGGACCCGGGTGCCGTCCTCGAAGGTGACGGTGTACTGGTGCCCGTCCTGCATGCGGGAGTTGTGATTGAACAGCGTCCGGTTGTCGATGTCGTCGGCCTCGACGGTAATGGTGCCGGAACCGATCCTGCGCTTGGTGTGGGTCACCTTGCCGCGTTCCACCTTGAACGGCGGTTTCTCCTTGGGTTTCTGCGCGTCGAGCTTGGGCAGGTACTGCTCGAATACGCCGTTGGTGGCCCGGTCCCAGTCGACGGACTCTTCGATCTCCTTGACCCATTTCAGATAATGGTCCGCCATCTCCTTGACCTTGGGCTCGGTGCTCTTTTGCAGGGTCTCCAGTTTCTTGCGCAGGCGCAGGGCCTTGTCGATCTTGGTCCGGTTGTACTTGCCGTCGCCCACGTGGAAATTGACGTTTTTGACGGCGTCCAGAATCGTCGGAAAGAAGCTGTCTTCGACCAGCGGTTGTCCCTTTTCCCCTGCCGCCGTCTGCACATACCTGCGTAGCACCTCGTCGATGCGGCGGTCCGTGTCCGGCCGGATCTTCATCTTGACCACGGTGCGCTTCTTCCCCTTAAAGCTCTCGGTGAAGATCAGCGCGTTCTGGTCCTCCACGTCGCCGCTGTCGAAGGGCAGTGTCTTGCCCTGCCAGCCGAGTTTGCGGGCCTCCTCGACCAGGGTCTCTTCGGCGGAGGAGAGCAACTTTTTCTTCCCGGTGGCGGCGCTCAGCTTGTCGAAACGGAAGCCCCGATCCCCCAGCACATCGGCGTAATAGCCTTCGAAGTCCCGCCTGAGATTGTGTTTCCGCTCCAGGGCCAGATCATAGAAATGCCGCAGCCCGGCCGGGTCCTTGGAAAACCGTCCCTCGGCGTAGGGCCGCAGCAGATCGAGGTAATCCTCGTCGGCAATCTTTTCGACTTCCTGGATGTAGCGAAGGGTCGCGTTCGGATCGACCCGTACCTTCCCTTCCTTGGCCGCCCGGAAGACCTTGTTGTAAAACGGCTCTTCCTCGCCGCAGACGCCGTTGGGGTGATAGTCGAGCGAGAGCTTGTCCTGGCCCAGAAACTTGAAAGCCTGGCCTTTGTCGATGCCGTAGACGCGACCGTCCCGAGCACGGACGAACTGCTTGGAATGTCCGTCGTGGTTGGCGATCAGCCAGTCGACCACATGCTCGCGCTGGATCTGCTCCAATTCGATGGTGGTCAGATCCTGGGGCAGGATGTTGCGAAAATCGAAATCATCCCGCAGATCGGTGCGCCATTTTTGAATGGAACCGGTGCGGCCGTTCAATTGGATGGTGCGCACCTCGATTGAATGGGGGTCGATCAGGCGGCCAATCTTGTAGGCGGCTTCCTCTCCGAAGGCGATGAACTCATCGTCCTTGCGGCCAATGGGCTTGAACAGCCATTTGTCGCCGTTTTCGTCGGTCCAGAACTCCTTTTCATGTGCGCCGCCGACAGCGGCCTTGCCGGTTTTCTTGAATTTTGACGGCAGACCTTTCTGCTGCCACGCTGAATCGACTGTGGCGAACTCCGCGCCTTTCTTGCCGATCTTGGCCTCGGGCGGCTTGACCGGGCTCGGCTGTGGAGCCGGTTTCGGCGGCTCTTTCTTCGGCGTGGCGGGCTTGGCAGGAGCGGTTTTCTTCTTGCCGCCATGCTTTTCGGCCCAGGCAGCGTGCTTGGTGTCGATGCTGGCCTGAACCGCCTTGATTTTCGCGGGATCGGTCTCGGTGAAGAGCGTGGTCAGCTCGTCTTTGTTGGCCCACTGCCAATACTGGACCTTGGTCTCCTTGGCGAGCGTCTTGAGTTCCGTCGATTTCAGCTTGCCGACCTGGTCCTGGAAGAGCTGTTTCTTGAGGGCGATTTCCTTGCTGTGGGCCGCCAGCAGATCCTGGGGTAGATCTGTGCCGCCGGAAACCGCCTGTTCCGCCTTGGCAATCGCGTCGAGGAAATCTTTGTAGCCGGTCGGCGTGTCGGGAACGACCACGGCCTTGGCGGCATCTTCGAGGGCCGTTTTCTGTTTCAGGATCAACTTCTGCTTGGCCTCGTCGACCGCCTTTTTCTTGACCGACTCGGCCATGTCGGCACCGGCCTTCTTCTGTAGCGCCTCGACGAGCTGCTGTTTGTTCTTGAGGATGCCGATGCCGTGCTTCTGTTTGGCCGCCGCGAGTTCCTTGCCCATCAGGCCACTGTGATCCACGCCGGGCTCCAGCTTGTCCAGCAGCTCGATGGTCTCCTGTTTGGTCATATTGAGGGAGATGCCGTTCTCCTTCGCCATCTCCTTGAGCTGCTGGGCGGTCATGCCCTCCAGCCCCTCGGCGGGAGGGATCTTCGCCATCTGGGCGGCGAGCAGCTTGGCCTGTTTGAGTTCCGCCAGCTTCAATCCCAGCAGCTCGACCAGTTCTTCCTTGGTCCGCAGCAGGCCGATCTTGTGCTCCTTGAGCTTGGCGCTGAGCGCCGTTCCGGCCAGGTCACCGTGATCGATCCCCGGTTCGGCCAGATCGAGCAGCTTGATGAAATCGGCCTTGGTCCGGGCAATGGCCACGCCGTTTTGTTTCGCCAGGGTCTGGAGCTGTTTGACCGTCAGCGAGCCGAGGTCGGCGATGTCGCCGTTTTCAAAGGCGCTCTTGATCTTGGCGTTCTCCTTGGCCTGGGCGTCGGCCATGCCTTCCAGCACATGGGGCGGGAGAATGCAGGCGTCCCCCTGCGATGCCTGGGCGGCTGCCTTGGCGGCCATCTCGCTGCCGCAGACGGTCATCGGCCAAGCCACGATATTTGTGCAGCGGCAGTGCGGATGCGCGGGTTGCTGGGGGAATTTGTCGATGGGAAAGGTCTTGCCGTCCAGGCCGCCGCAGACCGGGCACATGCGCTCGTCCTCCATGGCCAGCCATTCCAGCTTCTGGATGCCGACCCGCTCGTGGAACTTGAGCCTGCCCATGTTGTGGGCGCGGAGTACCTCGGTGCGGGCGATCATCTCCATGCGGTACTGGGCCTTGCTGAACACCCGGCTTCCGGCCTGACGAAAGGAGTCCTTGTCGATGATCACCTTGCCCATGTCCCGGACGATGTCGTCGGCTCCCTTGCCCGTGGCGACGCCGTTCAGGATGGTGCGCTTGATGCCGTCTGCGAGTTCGCGGTGGACGTCACCGGCGAGCGTGAGGTTGTACTGCGCCATGAAGTCGAGGGCGTTGGTGTCGACAATGGTGAACACATTGGTGGCCAGCTTATCGATGCCCTCGGGCTTCAGGTCGGCGTAGAACGGCAGCGCCGCGTCGGCGAGCTCTCCAATTCCCTGCTGGATGCCGAGCTTGAAGGAGTCCTTGGTCGTCTTGCGAAAGACCAGGGTCTGCTCCCGTTTGAGCCGCTTCATGCTGTCGTCGAGTTCGAGCTGGAGCTTTTCCAGCCCCTTGAGCGCGGCGAGCTTGTTGTCCGGCAGGGAGCCGAGGGAGCGGTACTGGAGAATGGCGCGGCCGACCTCGTCTTCGGCCTGTTTCAGTGCCTGAGTGAGCTGGGCCGTGACCTGGTCGTTGTAGCGGTTACGGGCCGTCAGGCTTTTCAGGGTGGCGTCCTGGATGCGCTGCTTGAGGTCCGATGGCATCAGCGAGGCTCTCGGCGGTCGATGAAGCGACAGGCCGGGGCGTCGAAGGTGCGCTCGCTGTTGTGGACCCGGCAGTGGTTGGTGTCAGCAATGAAATGGCTGCATTCGTCGCACACAGCTGCGTCGCCGGTGGACTCCAGGTCGCCCGACCAGACCAATGCCGCCTCCGCCGTGGGTTCATCGTCCTCGGCCGGAATCCCGAGCATTTTGCGGGCGCGAGGCACGCTGAGGATGCCGGAGACGACCATATCCACCACCGGCTTCACCTGCTTCTCGTCCATCAGGTCGATCTGCTTACGTTCTTTCTCGCGGTTGGCAGCCTCGATGTCCGGGTCCAGGTCCATCTTGAGCTGAAGGCTGGAACGGCTGATGAGCTTGCGGTCGTAGAGTTCGATGAGTAGCTTCTTGAAATCGACCGCGTCGCTGGGGTCGAGGTCGTTGAAGATGAACTGGATGCTCTTGTCGCCGTGGCCATTCAGCTCTATCCAGTCGTCGAACACCCAGTCGAGGAGCTTGCGAGCGGCCTGTTTGATCTCGCGGATCATGACCATCATCTTCTGCATGCTCACCGAGGCGGTGGCGAAATTCGGGCCGTCGCCGGTCACCAGCGAGCGTGACAGGCCCAGGGCCACCACGATGTCTTCCTTCACCTCTTTGACCTTGTCCTCGACGTTGAGGACCTGACCGTCGGTGCCGTGGGTTTCGACATTGACGTAGAACGGGACCACCAGACCGCTTTTCATATCCATCTTGTTGACCATGTCGCGGACCTGTTCGAGCATCCGCTGGTCCGGCATCACCATCTTCTGGCCAAACGCGCCGCCCACCTTGAGCAGACGAAAGGGCGTTGCCCAGCGCTTGGCGATGGCCTGTTCGGCCCGGCGGTAGTCGCGCAGCAGTTCGATGGCCTGAAAGGCGGGAAGCACGAGGGAGTTACCCCGGGGCGAAAAGGCCGGAGCATCCCATTTAAGGTGGAGCACCTGTTCGACGGGCAGAGGAATGGATTCCCCGCCGCCGGGGGTGTCCTCGGGAAATTGCCGGGCCTCGATCAGCTCGCCCTGGGCGTATTTGACCTTGACCGAAACCGGGTTGACGCAGACCAGTTCCTCGATGTCCTGGCCGGACTTGGTGAAGCGCTTGAAGCCGATGGCGTCACCTTTCACCAGGAGCTGAAGAACCATGTCCTTGATGAATTGCGTGATGTTCAACCGCCAAGCTGCCTCCAGAGCCTGCTCCTTGAGGTTCTCGTCATCGCTGGTGATTTTGATCTCGTCGCCCACAGCGAAGGTGCGCCAGGAGTTGACGCAGTTCTTCACCAGCGGCTCCTCGACATAGTATTCCCAGGCCTTGCGGGCGCGTTCCTCCCAGGTGGCCGGAATCGCTTCGGCGGCGTTGACCTTGCTGAAGGCTGCCGAGTCGAGCGCGGCCGCTGCGGCCAGCGGCGCGATGACAAAGCCGGTGGTGTCCAGGCTTTCGGGTTGTTCGTCCTGATGGGCGGTGCTTTCCACGTGATCCTCTCGGTAGTTTCGGCCATGACAGCCGCACATCCGGCCCGTGTGGGCCGAACCCGGCTCGATGCCGGTTACTTACCGGAGCGGGGTGGAAAGCGTCGGAGGATGAGTTTGGCGGGTGGTCAATATGCAAAATCTCTTCATTTGGGAAGAAGTAAAGAGGTTTTGCATCAGACTGCATTGAGGCGGCCGAGGCCGAAACCAGAAATTTTCCTTGCCATTTCAAGTCTAAACTGGCAATAATTATTTCCGGTTGTTATATTGACCGGAAAAATTGATAGCCGGAGGTTTTCGCGATGATTGACCTGCTTAAAGAAATAATCCTCGATTTTCAGGAGATTGACCTTCCGACGGGTGTGCCCAGGCGGGTTGCTGTTTCGCCAGTGCCGGGAAAAGCCACGGTTTGCATCGGTGTGCGCCGCAGCGGTAAATCGACTTTCATGTTCCAGCTTATGAAGAAGCTGCAGGACACTGGCGTTGCCCGTCAGAACATCCTCTATCTGAACTTTTTCGATGATCGTCTGCATAGCCTGCAACACGACAATCTGGGTGTGATTCTGGAAGCCTACTTTTCGCTCTATCCGGAAAAAAAGAATGCCGAGAAGGTTTATTGCTTTTTCGATGAGATCCAGGTCGTACCTGGCTGGGAGCCCTTCGTTGACCGCTTGATGCGCATGGAAAAGTGCGAGGTGTACATTACCGGGTCGTCGGCTCAGATGCTCTCACGAGAGATAGCGACCCAGATGCGCGGCCGGGCACTCTCCTGGGAAATGTTCCCGTTTTCATTCCGGGAGTTTCTCGACTACAAGGGGATCGAGAGCGACGGTCCACTCTCGACCAAAAAACGTCTGACTGTCCAGAAGGCATTCAAGGAGTACTGGGAAACCGGTGGCTTCCCCGAGGTTGCAGGCCTTAACCGTATGCTGCGAATCAAGACCCACCAAGAGTATTTCAACGCAATGCTGTTCCGGGACCTTGTTGAACGCCATGATATCTCTCACCCCAAGGCGGTCACGGATCTGGCGCATTGGCTGGTGGACAATACGGGTTCCCTCTATTCCATCAACAACCTGACCGGCTACCTGAAATCCCTGGGGCACAAAGCGCCGAAACCCGCCGTCTCCGATTATCTCGAATGGTTCGAGGATGCCTACGTTCTGTTCACGGTGCGCATCTTTGACGCCTCGCTGGCCCGGGCCAACACCAACCCCAAGAAGATTTACTGCGTCGATCACGCGCTGGTGACGTCGATCAGCTCCGGCATTCTGGTCAACTCGGGCCATCTTCTGGAGAACCTGGTGTTCACCGCGCTGCGTCGGGTCACGCCGGATATCTTTTACTACAAGACCAAGGCGGGCCGGGAGGTTGATTTCATCGCCGGACGACAAGGCCCGTCCCGCATGCTTGTTCAGGTTTGTGAATCGATGGCCGACCAGCAAACCCGCAAGCGGGAAACCACCGCGCTTGCCGAAGCCATGACCGAACTGAAACTGTCGCATGGCATTATCGTGACGCGTAACGAGGAAGAGCAGATACAGGTAGATTCCGGAAAAATTGACGTGGTGCCCGCCTGGCGGTTTCTGCTGAACATGCCGGAAAGCGCCTGACATCCAAGCCACGGCCTTTCCCTGGCCCTCGGGCATCAGACCTATTGTTGCCACTTCCACAAAACTGGTAACGATTTGTCTGGTTCAGATAAAAATCGGGTTGGTGAGCACCGGCTTGAGTGAGACCACCTCTTCGCCGACCGGGTCGAGGTTGCCTTCCTCCCGGATCAGCATGGCGCAGCGCACCGCGTCGATGATGTGGTCGTTGCCCTTGGAATAGATGATCTTGCCGTCCCGCAGGGTGTAGGTGTGGGTGGTGAACTGGTCTTCCACCTCCAGGTCGTCCGAGGGGAAAATGAGCTGCTTGCGCTGTAGTGCTCCGTTGATGAGGCTGGTCATCAGCTCCTTGGTGCGCTTCTTGATTTCCTTTCCGTCCCGCACCGCCAGCCGGGTCATGCCGCCGAAGTCGTATCCCTTGAGCCTGCCTTCCAGCTCCAGCCCTTTGTACTTGTCCAGGGTGAGCAGTTCCTGAACCACGGCCAGGCCGTTGCCGCCGTTGTCCACGCCGATGCCAGCCGGGGTGTAGTAACGCTCCAGCAGCGCGATGATCTGGGCGATGTGCGGATAGGAAACGTGTTCAAGATGCACGCGCAGGATCATCTTCAGCAGCGTCCGCTCGCCGACCTCCATCTCCTGAAATACGACGATCTCGGTGGGGTCGTTGGTGTAGCCCAGGTCGCCGCCGACCCAGAACTGCCCGCTGCGGGGAGTGAGGTTGAGCAGCATCTCCAGCCGGTCGTGGGCCGCTTCCTCGGTGTCGCAATCGCGTAGCTCGGAATCGGTGATGACGATCTTCTGATACTCCAGCAGATCCTGCCGACAGAGGTTGAACTGCTCGACATTGAAGGCCCCATAGGAAGGCTTGCCGTGTTCACCGGCCACCTCGTGCTGCCAGCCGGAACTGTCGCGGCCGCCGTAGAACTCCAGCAGTTCGGCCTCGCGATCTTCGGTCCAAAGAGGGTTGAGCCAGGACGGCCAGCGGAACACATGGAACTGCTCCGACGAGGTGAGCCGGTAATAGGTGGTGTCGCGCAGGCCGTTGGGCGTGGAGTAGATGCGTAGCGTCCCCCCGGCCTTGAGGCACTGGCGCAGCGCCTTCCAGGCCCGTTCGGTCAGCCAGGCTCCTTCATCGACCCAGACGCGGCCCACGTGCAAGGACCGGAAGGCGTCGCCATAGGCCCCGGCCGGGCGGAAATAGAGCACCGAACCGTTGGTGAACTCCAGCCGGAAGTAGGGTTTGCGGTGGATCTTGGGCTTGCCGTACTTGGTCAGGGCAATGCTGTTCATCAGATCCGGGTTGGTGTCGAGCTGGAACTCGATCTCTTCGATGATGGTATCGAGGTGCCCCTGGTGCGGAGCCGCGATGAGGCCCTGGCCGCCCCGGGTGGTAAAGGCGTAATGGAGCGCGTCGGTCGAGAGCACGATGGACTTGCCCACGTCCCGGCCGTCGAGGTGGATGATGTTCTTGGCCGGGCAGCGCAGGTCCTCCACCTGATGCGGCCAATAGTCGCGGCCTGAGCCATCCCGGTTGTAGAGGTAGGCTTGCCCCCACAACACGGGATCGCTCAGGGTCGCCGCAAGTTTGCGCTCCTTGTCGGTTACCGCCATCAGTGCATTCCTGTCCTCAAGGCGCTGCCGAGGATGGTGCCCACCAGTTCCGTCAGGATCTGCTGCACGGCCAGGGTGTTCTTCCGGTCGTGGACAGCTTCCTGAATATCGATGATGGCCTGGTCCAACTCCGCCCAGGCCCGGTATTGCTGCTGGGCCGCTTCCAGACGGCCGAGGGCGTTCTCGATCCGTCCCGCCGCCAGTTCGGTGCCGATTTCAACCAGGGCCTCACCGGCCTGGCGGACGGCATCGCTGTTTTCCTGAAGGATCTCTTTCATTGGCCTGCCTCCTAGTTCGAGCCGTTGGCCCACTGGTCAAGGGTGTCCACGGCGGTCTGCAGGCGCAGGCCGACACCGGTCAGGCGCTCGGCGTCCGGGTGGCCGACCTCGCGCAGCGCCTTGTTGGCCTCGGTCACATACTCGGGCGTGTGGCGGTTGACGGTGGCCACCGCCGACTGGATCTGGGCCGGAGGCCGGTAGGTGGCGCAGCCGGTCATGATCCCGGCCAGGGCCAGCGGGATGGTCCATTCGAGGGTCTTCTTCAACATGTTGATCTCCTTTGGTTTATGGGTTTGGGGCACATGCAGAAAGATCTCTGCAAACACTTGATTTCCAACGAAATAGAAGCGTCATTGGATGTGACGCGGGATGGTCCCGCATCCACGAAAACCGGAACCGGAGGCAGGCCATGACCTACGACAAAAACCGCCAGCAGGCACTCAAGGCGTACCGAGAAAAGCAGGAGAACATCGCCCGGCTGATAGAGGGCATTCGCGGCAAGCTCGAAGCGGACGCGAAGCAGCCGGACATCACCTGGGCGAGCGTCGGTTCCCTCGGCCACGTCGAGGAACTGCTGCGGGAGCTGGACGAGTTCCTGTCCTGAACACACCGGGCCACCGACAAAGGAGACATCGACATGACCGAATGCACCGTGCATCAAGCCGCCGAGGCTTTCATCGGCTACCTGCGGGAATCCGGAAAGAAAGAGCGGACCCTCTACACCTACCGGAAGGACCTCGATGTAGTGGAGGCCTTCTTCGGCGCGGATCGCCAGCTCGCCGAGATCCGGCTCCCCCAGGTCGGCAAGTTCTACAAGTCCGACCTGCTGCTCAAACTCCCCGATGGCAAGGAGCGAGCCGAACGCACCGTCGCCAAGACCGTCCGGGTGTTCCGCATGATGATGGTCTGGGCCAGGGAGTCGGGGCGCATCGAGGAGCTGCCGCTGCCCAAGAGCACACCCATGGGCCACAGCCGGGTGAAGGAGTCCAGCGATGAGCAACCGAACGGCTGACCTCGACCTGACGGGCGCGATAGAGGCGTTCTGTGCCCGCCTGTCGGCCGAAGGACGCTCCCCGGCGACCATAGCCGCATACCGCCGGGACCTCGCCCTGGTGGCCCGCGTGGCCGGGGAGCTGGCCCCGGGTATCGTCTGCCGGGCGGTCACGGCCGGGCTCCTCGACAAGGTGTTCTCCGCCGGGGCGGTCACCGAGAGCGGGCGCGGCCCACGCTCGGCGGCGTCGCTCCATCGGATGAAGGCGGCGGTGCGGGCCTTTTTCGCCTGGGCTGTCGAGGCTGGCGTGGTCGATGACAATCCGGCCCGGTCCATCCGCATGCATCGGTTGCCGAGAAATCTGCCGGTGTTCCTGACCGCCGTCGAAAAGAAACGCCTACTCAAGGAGCTCAAGGGGCGGACCGACTTCTCCGCGCTGCGTGACCGCGCCATGATCGAGGTGCTGCTGGGCACCGGGATCAGGCTTGGCGAGCTGGCCGCACTCGACATGGATGACATCGACCTTGACGCCAAGCATCTGCGTGTGTGGGCCAAGGGGAATGTGCCGCAGGTCAAGTTCATCAAGACTGACCTCCGCACATTGCTACGCCGCTACCTGGCCGAGCGCCGTCGACGCGGCCGCCCGGAAATGGAAGCCCTGTTCCTGTCGAACCGGGACAGCAGACTCTGCCAGCGTCAGATCGCCAACCGGCTCGCCCACTGGCTGCGGAAGGCCGGGATCGAAAAGGAACTGACGCCGCACGGGCTGCGGCATACCTTCGCCACCCACCTCTACGGCGCGACCAATGACCTGCTCGTGGTGCAGCGGGCCTTGGGGCACCGGGACGTGTCCACCACCCAGATCTACACCCACCTCGTGGACGGTCAGCTCGAGGAAGCCCTCGAACGCCTTTGATCCTTCCGGACCCGACGATGGGAGCGGCCTCGGCTGCTCCTGTTTTGTTCGGCGCTTCCATGCGCCTCACCCCCTCCGGGGCTTGCGCGAAAAACTGCTCCCGGCATTTTTTTCGTTCGGCGGCGATGATCTGGTTGACGCGGCGGGTAGTCACTCCGGCGAGGTTGGAGATCTCCTGGCTGCTGATCCCCTGCAGATGAAGGGCAAGCACTAGGTCGCGGCGTTCCTGGTAGAAGCGGCTCGGTGCAGGAACCCAGAGAATTCCGGTGTAGTGCTTCTGGATCTGCTTGAAGAGTTCCTCGGGCAGGACATCCTTGGCGTTGGCGTAGCGCTTCTTTTTCTTCACGGCTCAATCCTCCACTTTCTTCATCCACGGCTGCGGCACGTCCGGGTTGTAGAACCGCAGCGTGCTGGGACGCCCGGACTTCGGCCCGTGGATAATTTCGATAGAACGCTCGGTGACCTCGCCAATCTCCTGATCGCCATCGACGAAACAGACCAGGCCGTAGTCCTCGCCGCAGGGAAACCGGAATCGGCCCTGGTTCTGAAAGAGGCGTGCCTCGGACCAGCCCTTGGCCATGGCCTCCTCACGGATGGCGTCGACCTTGGCGACAGCCTGGGAAGTCACCGGCTGCTTACATTTCCAAGCTTGGTTCCCGGGATAAATCCAGTCCTTTCTTGGAACTTCGACGGGTTTCTTCTGGGACTCGGGACGAAGCGCGGGTGGCTGGTAGTTCTTCGGGGAAAAGGACTGCAGGACCTCCTGCAAGTGTTCCTTGCCGAACTCCCGGATGGACAGTTCCTGCATGGCGTTGAATCGCTGCCGCAGCGTATTCCAGGCATCCTCGGGGAGCTTTCCGGCCTTGTGCGCGGTTTGGGCGGTGACCATGCGGGAACGTAGCCAGGCAAAGTATTCAGGCGACAGACGGCGACACAGCGTGCCGTCGATCTCCCTATCTTCAGGCCAGTCGCGTGCGTCTTCGATCTCGTGGACGTCGAGTCCGGTGGAAACATAGATGGCGGGCTGCGGTGGTTGCGGTGGTAATGATGGGGTTTCACACCCTGCCGAGGCTTCCCGCCCACCGGCGGTGTGCTTGATCATGGTTTTCAGAAGGCTCATGGCTTCAGGCTCCAGAAATACGGGTTAATCGCTTTTCCCGTTACTTACCGGAGCCCATGGCCAGGTGACGGCAGACCGATGCTTTCGTTTGTAATCGTTTTTTTAGCGAGAGGCCGTTTTGTAACTGTTTTTTGAGGTCTCTAAACGTTTTTCGAAAAACCGGCAGACTCTGCGGTGGATATCTGCGGTGGTTGCGGTGGTAGTGCGGTGGTAAATTTCACCTTCCCACCGCAGCTTGTTTGAGGTTATTAGTTCTTTGTTTTTAGATATTTATAAAGAAAGAGAGGAGAGAGTGCGGTGGTTGCGGTGGTAATTGGGGAACGTCTCTCGCGCTGGAACCTTTTTTTACGTCGCCCTGTTGTCGGAGGGTGACTTTGAAAAAATTTTACCCATAGGGGGTAAGACCTCTGGATTTACCACCGCAACCACCGCAAAAGGCATGAAAGCCTTATCTGGCAAGGGTTTGGCGTGCGGTGGTTATCCACCGCAAAGGCTTCAGCCATCCACCGCACCACCGCAAAAATAAAGGACGCCCGAGAGCGTCCTGAATGATTTTCCGGTTCCCAACTGGGACTGCCCGTGGCGTTTCAGATTGACAGTTGACCTGTTTTCGGACTATATTTGGTCATGAAAGGAGGATGGTTATGAAACTATCGAGTCAGATCAAACCGATCAGTTACCTGAAGGCCCATGCCGCAGAAATCGTGCGTAACCTGTCGGGGCAAGGCGAACCCCTGGTCATCACCCAGAATGGCGAAGCTAAGGTCGTGATGCAGGACATCGAAAGCTATGAGCAAACCCAGGAGACCATGGCCCTTCTGAAGATTCTCGCACTCGGCTCGCGTCAGGTCGAGGAAGGCAAGGTCCAGCCCGCCGGTGATGTCGTTCAGCGGCTTCGAGACCGGAGCAAGAGTCGCTGATGACCTTCCAGATATTTCTGACCGACGATGCGTCACGGGATTTGGAGGAGTTGTACGACTACATTGCATCCCACGACGCGCCGGGAAAAGCGGATTACGTTCTCGATCAAATAGAGAAAGCCTTTTCGAGCCTCTCCGAGAACCCGGAGCGAGGAGCCTATCCAAAAGAACTGCTGACCATCGGGCTTCGCGAGTACCGTGAGATATTTTTCAAACCCTACCGCATCATCTATCGAGTCATGGCCGAAAATGTCTATGTCATGGTGATTGCCGACGGCCGCCGTGATATGCAGACCTTGCTACAACGTCGTCTATTACAGGCATAACTCTCCAGTTTTCCTTCATTTCCACCTGTTCGCGCTGATCCAATACTCGAAGTTCTTGGTGTGGGCATTGCGATGCCGGTCGATGTCGAACCCGGCGTCCCGGATGACGTCCAGGTCGTTGCTGATGCGCCGACCGAGCTGGGCGGGCTTCTTGTATTCGAACTCGAGGTTGAATTCCCGGCCGACCCTGCGCAGCGCCGCGAGCAGCCGTCCCGCCGATACCGGCTCCATGGTGTTCTCGTTCTCGAACCTCACCTGGTAGCGTTCGATGAACCCCACCACGTGGTTTGCCCGGTCGTCCTCGCCGTAGCGGGCCTTCTCGTCCAGCTCCACCGCGTTCCGGTAGGCATGGAAAAGCGACGCCAGCGCCGTGGCAATGGGGTTCGACTCCCGCGCCATCTCCTGACTGGTGTCGTTGATAGAATGGATCTGCTCGATGAACAGCGGGCTCAGCTCCTCGAGTCCGGTGGTCACTTCGTGTTCCTCGGACCCGGCCAGCATCATCAGGTACATCAGGCTCAGATAATCGTTGCACCGGCGCTTGCCATGGGTCGGCATGGTTCGGTGCAGCAGGCGCATGACCTGCTTCTGGGCTCCGTCCCGGATCATCGCCAGCACATGGCTGGTCCGCTTCATGATGGCCGAGATGATCAGATCCCGGTTCTGCTGGATGGCGGAGATGACCTCCGATTCCAGAAAGCAGTCGCTGGCCTGGTTGGCGAGGTCGAAGTTGATGACGAAGGACCTCGACAGGATCTCCGAAAGCTCCCCGCACAGCGGCTCGATGCCGGTGGTGTTCAGCAGGCACTTGGTCCGCTCGGTGATGGTCTCGCTGTCGGTGCCGCTCTTGCGTTTCTCCTTGGCGATGCCGGTGATGCTGGTCAGCATGAAGGTGGTCAGATCCTCGGTCATCTGCTTGGCCTCGATGTTGTCGAGGACGATGAGCGGGTTCTGCGAGCCGTCGGTGTAGTTCGCGGCGTCGGTGGCCTTCTTGTGCTGGGGCTCGCCGTAAAGCAGCGTCGACGTGATCTTGCTGGCGGTGGTCTTGCCTGATCCGGCCGAACCCTCGAAGCGGGTCATGGGCCGCGTCCCGGCGAAGTCGATCAGCAGGAAACAGGAGAGCCAGGAAAGGATGAGAAAGCGATCTCCTTGCGGGCAGGTCATGTTGCCCACCAGCAGATCGACCAGGAGCCGGTCCGCCTCTTCGAGGTCGGCGTCGGGCAGGAATTTCAGCGGCTTCATCTTGCGCGAGCCGTCCAGAATGATGCCGTCCTCGTTGCCGCCGTTCTTCATGATCTGAATTTCGTCCGGGGTGATCTTGGCGATCTCGTGCTCCGGATTGTTCAGGTTGAAATAGACGGTGTATGAGGCCACATCCGTGTGCAGCCAGGAAAAATGGTCGCGCACCTGGCCACGGATCATGGCCAGGCTGGGCAGTACCTCGAAAAATGTCCGTCCGCCGCCCGTGGTCGGCACCATGCCCGTGTGTTTGTAGAGCATGGCCGCGTAATGGCGTTTGCGGCCCCGGTCCGGTGAATCCATCCAGTAGATGGCGTTGTCGAAATACATGAACGGCTCGCCCTGCAGGGTGTGAAAGAACTGGGCACCGTTGGCGGTGAACCAGTCGTAGGCGGCCTCGGCGGTCAGGGTGTAGTCGGGAGCGCCGTTCTCCAGTTCCGTGTCGATCAGCACCTCGTCAACCCGGGCGCGGCATGATCCGGGCATCGCGCCGGACATCCGCTTGGCCTTTTTCTTTTCGTTGCGGAACTCGACCTTTCGGTCCTTCTGGATGGCGCGGATTTGTTCCTTCAGGGTGGCCATCGAAACGCCACCGCCGATGCGCTCCTGCACCAGCTTCAGCAGGCGGGACTGTTCCAGCGGCGACTGCTCGGAAATCTCCCCCAGGATCGGTTCGAGCAGGCGGTTGCGTTCCTCCTCTTCAGCGCCCTCGGGCAGCGAGCGCACGCCGAACTCGATGGGCGTGCTGGCCTCGGCGAGTAGACGTTCGAAATCCTCCCGGGTATGCCCGGCGGCAATGTAATCGTTGACGTCGATCTTGGCGGTGGCGAGAAGCGTCTCGGCCGCCTGAATTTCCTGAGCGGAACGCCCCGCCAGCAGCTTGGCCAGCTCCTTCGGCCCCACGCTCGCCGTCAGGCTGAACCGTTCGGTCAGCTCCTGCCGGGCCGAGATCTGTGTCTCCGACAGAGGCAGCGTCACCAGGCGGGTGTCGATCTTGTGTTCGGCCAGGGTGCGGGCGGTTTGCAGCGCCCCTTTGAGACCGGCCTGGGAGAGTTCGTTGTCCTGGCAGATGTATACGGTTTCGACGCCGCGCAGCTTGGGGATCAGGCGCTCCCAATCGGCGGCCCGGATGCGGACGGTGACCGGCGACACGGTGGGCAGGCCCAGTTGCATCAGCGCCAGGCAATCGGTCACCCCCTCGGTGATGATCACCTTGCCGGGCCGGGCCAGCAGACAGTCCTCGTTGAACAGCAGCGCGTTGTTGATGAAGTCGGCGACGTAGGGCCGCTGGTGCTCGTCATGAACCGGCAGTTTCTTGTATTTCCCTTGCTCCCAGCCCACGTCCGGGGTCCACGGCGTCTTGCGGCCGATCATGAACACTACCCGGCCACGGCTCCAGTAGGGAAAGATGATGCGGCGCTCGAAAAATGGCGTCAGGCCGTCCTGGCTGGTGGGACGGAAAGCGCCGGTGGCGGCGAGCTCCCGCTTGGAAAAACCGTCCTCACCCCCGGTCAGTTGGGCGACCGCGCCGGACGCGTTGTCCGCGTAGCCGATCAGGAGATCGTCGATGGTCTCCTCGCTCAGGGCGTATTTGGATTTCAGCCAGTCGAGGACCTCCGGAGACTCCTTGAGTCTGGCGTGGTAAAGCCTGGCCAGCGAGGTCAGCGCGTCCTTGACCCGCAGTTCGAAGGCGCGGTCGGCCTCTGTCTGGGCCAGACGCTCCTGGCTGAGGCCATAGCGCGACAGCGGCGGCAAGCCCGCCTTTTTGGCGAGATAGTCCCGGGCCTGGCGGTGGCTGTCCGGCATCGGGCCGGATTGCCCGGCGGTGACCGAGCCCGTCTGAATGAACTCCACGAGCTGCAGCACATCACCGCCGACTCCGCAGCCGAAGCAGTACCAGCCCTGCTTGTCGAGCATCACGTGCAGCGACAGGCGTGACTGGCTCTGATGGTTGGGGCAGTCGCACATCAAGCGCTGGCCGGTCTCCTGGGTGATCCGTCCCGGCAGGAGTTCCCGGGCCACGTCACCGATGTCCATTTCGGTGACGAGCCGGTAATACTCCCTGACGTTATCCGTTCCGCCCATACTCATTCGGCCTCCGCGACACGGGCGAAATCGGCTTCCGCGTGTTGGGCGGCGTCCAGGAACAGGGGCATAAAGGTCCGGCGGTCATCCACCTGGCAACGCTTGGCGCAGTTCTGGATGCCCCAATGGTCACCCAGGACAATGGCGGTGCGCCGGGCACGAGTCACCCCGGTGTAGAGCAGATTGCGGTGGTGCATGAAGGAATGTGCCTTGTGGACCACCACCACGGCGCAGGGGAATTCGGAACCCTGGGTTTTGTGGATGGTGAGCGCATAGGCGAGCTGCAGATCCTGCAGGTCGGGCGAACCCTTTTCCATCTCCACCGGCATGCCGTCGAAGTCGATGACCAGGGTGCCGTTCGCGAGGACATCGACCACATGGCCGATGGCACCGTTCATCACATTCAGGTCGTAATTGTTCCGGGTCTGGATGACCTTGTCGTGCTTGAGAAACGGAGCGCGGCGGCCCATAGCGACCGGCGGCACTTCGGTGTTCCAGAGTTTGCGCTGGATGAGCCGCTGCAGTTCCTCGTTCAATTCCTTGGTGCCGAGCGGTCCCTTGTGGGTCGGCGTCAGCACCTGCACGTCCTTGATGATGTCGAAACCCAGGGCGTCGAGCCGCTCCTGAAACAACTCCAGCAGGAACGAGCGTGCCGCCATCGGGTCGGTGAACTGATCCACCAGATACCAATCCCGGCATCCGCCCACCGACGCCTCGCTGGTCTTGCGCACCTCGCCCTTGAGAACGGCGGTGCAGTTCTCCTTGAGGACGCCCGCCTGACGCACGACCTTGTCGAGGATGACTGTGGGGATGGCGCGTGTCTGGATCAGATCGCGTAGGATGTTTCCGGGTCCCACCGGCGGAAGTTGGTTGTGATCGCCGACCAGCAGCACCGTGGTCCGCGACAGATCGACCGCCTCGAACAAGTGCCATGCCAGGGGCACATCGACCATCGAAAACTCGTCGACCACCAGGACATCGGCATCGATGGGGTTCTCCTTGCTACGCGAGAAACCCTTGCCGTCATAGCCGAGCAGACGGTGGATGGTGGTGCCGCTGCTACCGCTGACTTCCTCCAGGCGCTTGGCGGCCTTACCGGTCGGCGCGGCGAGCACGACCTCCAGGTCGCTCTCCTCGCAGATAGTGTTGATGACCGAAATGGTGTAGCTCTTGCCCGAACCGGCTCCACCCGAAATCAGGCTGATGCTGTGGTGGAGGGCCGAGTGCACCGCTTCGAGCTGCTTCTCGTTCAGCGTCGCCGCGCAGCGCCGAATCAGGGCATCGAGCTTCTTGACGGACTGGAAATGCGGGTTGGGTGTTTCGGCCTGGCCGAACAACGAGGCCAGCTCCCGCTCCATGCGGACGATCTCCGGCAGAGCGACCACGAAACGTCCGCCGTGGGAATCGCAGGAAAGCGCCTGTTCTTCGATGAGCGCGTCGAGGGCGCTCTCGATACGGACCCGGCTGTCCAAGGCATCCATGACCAGCAGCAGGTTGGCCTGATCCACCAGATCCTCGTATTCGATCCAGCAGTGACCATTGTCCAGGGCTTCACGGACGCAGAAATTTAACCCAGCGCGGATACGAGGGGTGTGGTCCTTGGGGGTGCCCAGCTTGCGGGCGATCTTGTCGACCTTCTTGAAGCCGAATCCCCGGATCTCCCGAATGAGGATGTACGGGTCTTCCTTCAGGATATCGAGGCAGTTGCCGCCGAGCCTTTCTACCAGGGTGGTGACCTGATGATGGGTCAGACCGAATGCCGACAGCCAGGCCATGACGGCGTTGACGCTGCGGTTCTTCAACCATTCGTCACGCAGCCGCTTGGCCGCCTCCAGGGGCAGCCGAGCTTTGAGCGCGATGCGCTCGGGGTCGTTCAGAAGGGTTTCTTCAAAGGCGTCGCCGAAACTCTCGACGATCAATCTGGCCTTGGCCGGACCAATGCCCTTGATCTCCGGATGGTTGGCCAGATAGTGGATCAGCCCCTCCGGATCGAGTTCGAGGTCGTGCTCCATCCCGTCGACCTTGAACTGACGGCCGTATTTGGGATGGGTGGCCCACGACCCGAGCAGGACCACAGGCTGATTTTCCCGGGCGAACAAATTGCCCGCGAACTGGACTTCCTCACCGGTCGGGGTGAGCAGTCGGCCTGCGGAGAACTTGGGTCCGGCATAGTAAACGCGCTCTATTCTTCCCCGGAGTCGCGCCGGGTTACTCTCATTTCTTTTTGGCATCTCGCGATCCTCCGGTGAAAACGTGTCAGGTACTCCTCGACAAAACGGCAGGCGGCCTGCCGGTCCGAGCAGAAGTAGACGGGGACACCGAAGTCGACGACGATGGAGGCGACCGTTCCGATCAGCGCGTGCGGGTGGGCATCGCTGCGGTAGCGGCCGTCGACCAGATCGCGAAAGTTGCACTCGACAACCACGCAGGCGGATTCGTAGGCAGAGAGCTTTTCCAACTCGCGGTGGAACCGCTTTCGCCCCCGGATGACGGTGGAGACGAAATCCGTCAGGGATTTACGCTCCACCGCCACCCGTTCCTCGAGGCCGACCAGTGAGTAATCACCGGCGGGCAGCGCTTTGCGAACTGCCGAAACCTTGTCTGTATCGAAGCTGTAGGGCTCCTGTTCGCGGGTGTCGACGACAACGGTGATCCGGTCCATCATCAGAACGGGATCATGTCGTCCATCGCCGCGCCGGGAGCCCCGGCATCATCGGCCATGACAATGCGACGGTTGAAGTAGATGTTCTCGTTTTCACCGCGAGTGCGCTTGGTCACCTCCAGCTTGATGTTGAGAAGCTGCTCGAGGTGGCCCGGCAGGTCGGAGAGCTTCTGAAGCTGCAGCCCGCAGGTGTAGAGGTCCTGCTTGAGCCACTTGATGTTCTCGTTGCTGGCCATGACGTTGTTGCGCCAGAGCAGACGACCCTTGTGGGTCGGCGCGAGAATGCGCAGAGTCCATTTGAGCATGGGATTGCCCGAGGTCTGGGCGCGGGTCAGTTCGACCCGGTCGACGTTGACCTGGTACTTGCCGTCGGGGACGGCCTCGAACTCACGTTCCTCGACTTCGGCGGTTTCAAAGGCGTCGTCGAACTGCGCCAGGTCGAGGTTGCTGCTGGATTGGTTTTCGTAGTGTTCCATGGTCGGATCTCCTTACTGTTGAGGTTTCGCCGCCGCACTCGCGGTCGGCTCCGGCTTCGGCCGGGCGGCACTCGCCGCAGCTCCGGCTGCCGTGTTGTTGAAGGCTTTAACGAAGCTCGAAAAATCGAGGGGGATGACTTCGGGGAGTCGGCCGGTGCGGTCACCAGCGTCGTAGTTGGGACTGGGCTTGGTGCGCATCACGCGTTGCCAGACCGGCTTGCCGTCCTCGCCGGTTTTCATGTCCAGGTCGCAGAACAGGATCAGGTCCACCAGACCGGTGACCAGCTTCCGCGCCTTTTCCGGCAGCGTCGGCACGATGCGGGTGTGTTTGCCGGTCCGGGTCTCGATGTCCCGCTCCTGGGAGTGGGAAATCAGGATCAGCCCGTAGGGCAGGAACGCGAGCTTGTTGATGACGCGCTGGAACTCGTTGTTGATCAGCGCGTAGCCCTTGCCGTAGCCCAGGTCGGATTCGTGCTCGATCTTGAATTTCTTGCAGACGTAGTCCGAGCACATCTTGTAGGCGTTATCCACCGTGTCGACGACGATGGTCTTGAACTCGTGCTTGCCCTCGGCGATTTCGGCGCAGGCCTGCAGAAGGTCGTCCCAGCAGGTGATCGGGGTCTGAAACACCTCCAGGGCGTTCAGGCCCGGCTCGGTCGCCAGGAACAGTGCGTCATCGGCCTTGGAGCACCAGGTGCTCTTGCCGATCTTGCTCGGGCCGTACACCAGGGCGGTGAGGTCCGAGAGCGTGTGTTTGGGTTTGCTTTTGGTCTTGGGAAGCATGGCTTCGTCTCCTTATGGTTGGGATTTCAAAACACCGGAGCGGCGTCTTCACCGGCTCCGTCCCGCAGCTCTTCGTGCGGGGCGATCCGTTGGAAATGGTTTTCGATGACGTTGGGGTTGCCGCCCGAGCGGCAGAGCTGGAAGTAGGCGCAGGGCCGTCCGTACTGGAAGCAGTAGCTGGTGTTGCGGTAGAAGGTGTTGCGCCGACGGGCGTCGAGCATGGCCTTGGAGAGCTCCCACAGCTCCGCCCGCAGTTCCTCGAACTGGTCGCGGGAGATGTAGAGCACCTCGCGATGGAACATGCCCGGCTCGAGGTACTTCTCCTGGAGCCGCTGCTGAAAGGTGTCGTCGTCCTCCGCCAGCTTGCGCTTGGCGCTGCTCTTGCCGGTTTTCGACTTGGCAATCAGCTCCGCCCGGCGGGCTTCGAATTCGGCTTCGGTCTCACCTTTTCCCTGGCGCAATTTGGCCTTGACCAGGACGTTGTAGATGATGCCGCTGACCGTGATGCCGAGGGTCTGCTCCAGGTACCAGGCGTAGAGGATGATCTGGAAATCGGTCCACAGCCGCTCCAGGTAGCTGGCGTCGATCTGCGAGGCGGTTTTGTGTTCCAGCAGGAAATACTGGCCATCCTGACGGACGATGCCGTCCACCTTCCCGGCGAGAATGAAACTGCGTGAGGTCGCCCCGGTCGCCGGGTTGACGATGGGACCTTCGAAGGTCTTCTCAAGCGCGACGACCTCGAACGCTTCAGCCGGATAGTGTTCCGCATAGGCGCTCATCATGGCTCGGGCGAGATGCCAGTCGGCCTGTTGATGATCGTCCTGCGCTCGGTTCGGATAGGTCCGGTCGATGTGGTCGAGGACCTTGGCCAGATCCCGCTCGCCGTGCCAGCACTCCAGGCAGTCGTGAATGACCGAGCCGAAGGCCAGATTGGGGTCGCGTTCGAGCGGCACCAGCTCGTCGATGTAGCGCCACTTGCAGGCCATGCGGCAGTTGCGGAACAGCCGCCACATGGAATAGGTGGTGGTCATCAGCTCGCTCATAACGCCACCCCCGCTGCTGCAGCGGCGGGCGCTGCGCGATGCTTTGAGGCACAGGCGCAACCTGACGGCTGGGTACGTTCGATCAGGACCGAACGTTCGCCGTACTCCTTGGTGGCGAAGCCGGTGAAGATGCGGGCGAGGTCGCTGCCGACATCGGTGGAGGCGTCGATCACGCAGGTGCGGCGGGCCTTGTCCAGATTGAACCGGCTCTCCATCCGCACACGGGAACGGCCATGCAGGCTTTCGACGGCCAGCATCGCCAGCATGAAAGTGTCTTCCAGTTCCTGGGCCGGGACCGACTCGTCAAAACGGTACTTGTAGGTGTCGTGAGTCATGGTTGAACTCCTCTTTTGTTCAGGTTTTGATTTCCGAGGCCCCGGATAGCCGCATCATGCGGCACGGTGCTTACTTACCGGAGCCGGAGTCGATGCGTCGGAGATCACAGGTAGTCGGTCAGGCCAGCCTCGCTGAACGCGTCCCGCAGCTTGCTCAGCCGCTCGTAGAGGGTGGTTCTGGGAATGCCTATCTCTCGGGCGACTTCGGCCATGGTGCTGTCGTGCAGGCGCACGCACAGATCCCGGAGCTCTTCCGGCAGCGAGGCGATGGCCCGGTCGAGATCCATGCGGATCTCATGGGCGAGGCGCTCCCTTGTCTCGCGGGTGCCGCTTCCCAGAGAGCCTTCGCTGTCCAGGAAGTCGATCCGCTCGGTGGTGTCGCCTTCACCGTTGTCGAGGGGTTCGTTGAGCGAGGTTTGGCAGAGCCGCCAGTCCCGGCATTGGGCGAACCGGGCCTCCAGAATGGTGGAGATGTGACGTTCGACGATCCGGGCCATGAAGGTGGTCTTCTTGGCCTTTGCGGGATTGAAATGCCGCATCCGCTGCAGCAGATCGATCATCAGTTCCTGTTCGAGGTCGGGTCTGTCGTCCTCGGTGAATCCGGCCTTGCCTACGAGTTGACGTGCTTTGTGCCGAATGAGGTCGGCGGCATACTTGTCGATGCCGTCGTAAGAATTCTGAGAAACCATCGGGGCCTCCTCGGAGCGAGGAGGAGGTCCGCGTGGGTGTCGGCACGGGCCAGATCACAGGACAAAGCTGTCGCGTGGGCGAAGGGGTCGCAGGTACGCCGCCAATTGCCGTATTCGGCTCGGCGACACCCACAACAGCCTCCGCCATGCGTCCAGCTTGTTGTCCAGTGTCTAAGGGTTCAGGTCGTTACGTGTTCAGGCTGCCCGTTCCTCGATGCGAATCAGGAACGGGAGACCGTGCTTGATTTCGAGCAGGCAGACTTTTCCACTGCCCATCTGCGCGAGGTGCTCCAGCAGCGCCACGACCTCTTGCTTGAGGATGAAGTCATCCTGGTCGCGCTCGGGCCGGGGACCGCTCTGTCCGCCCAGCTTGATCTCGCGCTCGATGACCGTGTCGGGGGTGAGTTCCGGCTCGCCGTCGCGGACCGGAATGTTGGTGATGCGGCCGAAGTTGATGTCCTGCATCAGCTCGATGAGTCGCCGCTTCGGTGGGGTGAGGTGTGCTTTGTTGACTTGTGCCACTGCCAGTCTCCTTGTTCGGAAGTTCTGGCACGCCCGGTGGCCAACCCTGTGTTGACCAATAAAAAACGCCGGATCGCGCCTTCATTGGGGAAGGCGCTACATCCGGCGTCGCAATGGCTACATTTGGCGTAGCGGAAATATTTTTTAGTTTTTTCTTCCTGGGTGGTCCCGGGTCATTCGTTGACTATCGGGCGGACCTCCCAAACGATCTCCTCTTCAGGGCTGTAAACAGGCTCGTTTCCAAACTTGATGCTTGAGTCAAGATGCTGACCAAGAGGACTGTCGTATTCAGAAATTTTTCCGATGGCACGCTTTACAGCTATACGGAAAGAGTCCTTCACGTTTTTCCTTTTGTCACCTAAAGTCCTTGGTTTTCCACCCCTTGCCTTTGAGCCATTTAATGCGCAGGCGATCACCGTCATTTCATCCCTAAGTTCTTCTTCTTTTTCCTTGTTGCCTGTATTGCGGGCCTCATCGATGTCCTGTAATAATTCCGAAATCCTTTCTCGATATTGTTCTCTGGCTTTTGCATCGATAATGACGCCCGCATCAGTAAGGGGAATTCCTTGAGTTATCTGGTAGCCATCTCCAATGTCCTCGCCATCGATTTCGCCAGCCGAAAAAATCCCATTGGATGGATCATAAAAAGAGCCGCAAACAAGCTCGGCTACAGGAATTGGCTGATTCGGGTGTGACAGTAGATAGCTGAGATACTGAGAACCTTTATTTGCAGTTATCAGCTTGATGGGCTCTCCTTTGTTAAATCTGACTTCCCAAACGTCACCACGTCGACGGAAATAGTTTGCCGGTTGTTCAATTGCCAGTTCAACGGCCGGAACGGAGATAACTGATCCTGACTCATACATTGTCCGCAGCAGACAATCTCCAGGCAACGTGCGCTGAAGGATAGCCGTTATATTTCTGGCGATCATTGTTTTCATCGCATCGCAGACCTCTTTTGCGTGCCGCTTATAGAGGTCATATACCTTTTGAGCCACACTCCCTGGATTTTCATCCATGTAACGGAAGACCCTGCTTACTTCACTGAATCTGGCCATGAACTGGGCGATATCATCCTGATTGCAAACCTGGTTGGCTCTTTCCAGGTAGGCGGCTGCCATTATCTTATCTTCGTCTTTATTTCTGCCTTGGGTAAAAATGTCGGTCTTATAAGCCGCGACCGGATCGTACTGATCGGCCTTGGCCGCAATCATGGCAAACCGTCGGTCGATGCACTGGGAGCAGGTTCCGCAGTGGGTACGATCTTTGGTCATTTCCCAGGTATGCGTGCAGGTGGTCGATGCCGCGATCATGTCCTGGCAACCAGCCTTGGTAATGACCTCGACGACATCGGCCTTGGTCTTCCAAATGTAAGGATTCTCAATCGTAAACGGCTCGCCAGCCACCAGACTGATGATTTTCTGAAATCCCTGGATCACTCTTGGATGAGTAGTGCGTGTGGCCCGGCTGCCGACCACCTGAGCACAGACCGGAAGATTCAGACTGATGACACCGTTCTCATAGAAGCGGACACTCTTTAGGTTAAGCATCCTTGCGATGGTCGCCCCAATAGACACATACAGGAAGGAGCGGCTCCGCTGGGTGTACTCGTAGTTCAGTCCTTTGTTCTTGTTGACGCGAACGCCGATATGTAGCGGAGCGTTTTCCCCAGCCTTGTCGGCAATCATCTTTTCCAGTCGGCGATGGCGCTTGTTGAGTTTCGGGGTTGACTTGTGAGTGACCAGGACGACCTTCCGTTTTTCATTCAACACTTCGTCGACGGCACCTGCCAGCGAATCCAGCCCACCTGAAAACATGACCACCTGTTTCGGATAACCGAAACTTCTCCCGTCATCGTTGAAATTTAGGTAGCCCTGAAAAGATGGAGCGTCTTTCAACTTGCTAAATGTTTTTGGTAATAAAAATCCGGACAAAATGGCTTGAATCAGGGTAACACTTTCTCCCGGCTTAAACCAGAGGAGAAAGTGTCATGGGCAACAAGCAATTTAGTCAAGCACAAAAACTTACTATCCTGAAACACGCCAAACAGATCGGACCCAAGGAAGCAGCCAAGGTAGCTGGGGTCCACTACACCACGGTCTATGAGTGGAAAAGACAGCTCAAGGAGCTTGGTGAAGAAGCGTTTCTCGAGCATCAGCCCCGTCGGTCAGGCCGAGGGGAAAAGGAAATAACCCCTGAGCAGGAATCAGCCATCCTGCAGGTATGGAATGACAACCCTGCATTTGGCCCCGGAC
>NZ_JIAK01000025.1 GCF_000620765.1 Desulfovermiculus halophilus DSM 18834 | reverse complement strand
TGGCGGGACCAAGAAAATGTGCGGGCCTGCCGCTCACGGCACACAGAAGAGACGGCAAACTCTTATGGAGGCAATTCCACTTTCTGGGTCGAAGAGCCATAGATGACCGGCGAGTACTCAGGGGGGGTACGGAAGGCCCAGGATTGGATTATCATTACAAGAGATTCTTCAGTCGCTACGCTTCTTCAGAATGACAAGAGAGGATCATCAGAAGCATACGGCCAGCTGTCATTCTTCTATTTGTCATTCTGAGCGAGTCTGCGAGCGAAGAATCTCTGAATAATGCTGAGGATCACTGGCGCGAAGAATGAGCGTCCTGTGTATCTGTTTGTGGTGATTTCCTTTCTTCGGGTTCGTAATCGCTATCGGGATCGATATCCATAAACTGAGGGTTCCTGCTGCACCGAATGACCTATTCTTTCGATTACGATAACGATTTGGATTATCTCAACTTTTAACTAAGAACAGTTTTTCATACGAAAAGTAATGAGCCCAGGGAGAGACGACAATCAAACGGGCCGGGTCCTACGCCCTTCCCAAGGCCTTGAGGGTCACGTCCCGGTCTATCATGCCCCGAAGCCGCCCCTGGCCGTCGGTGACCACCAGGCGCTTGATCCCGTGGTCGAGCATGAGGTCCAGGGCCTTCTTGACCGGGGTGCCTTCGGGTACGGAAAAGACGCTCTCGCGCATGACATCCTGGGCGGTGCCCGAAAACAGGGTCGGGGACTCCGGTTTGGCGGCCAGCAGGGAGATGAGCCCGCTGAGAAGGCCGTGCTCCCGATTGCGGCTGAACAGAGAGATCAGGTCCCGGTCCAGGATGACCCCCCGGACGTTGTCTTCCGTGTCCACGACCACAACCCGGCGCAGGGGGGTCTGCACCATCTTGCGCACGACCTCCTGCAGGCCATCCTGGGGAGTCACAGTGGCCACCTCGGTGAACATGAGCTGATCCACTGTATTGTCCAATCCCGGGGGGAGCTCGGGGAGCTGGTCTGAAAAGTCCGCGGCCCGGACAAAGGTGCGCAGGATATCCACCCTGCTGACGATTCCGGCCATGTTTCCATGCTCGTCGACCACCAGAAGACGTTTGATGGACCGGGCGCTCATCACTCTGGCCGCCTCCTGGATGGTGGCGGTTATGGAGATGGTCTGGACCGGTGTGCTCATGACGTCTGCGGCGGTCTTGCTGCGCAGGGCGAGCATCTGTTCCTGCCGGGTCTGGTCCGGAAGGTGGGGATGCAGATCCAGGCGCAGCTGTAGTCCTCCCCTGCTCAGAAGGTCTCCCCCGGTAATGATGCCCACCGCCTTGTTGTCCCGGACCACGGGCAGGGCCTTGACCTGGTGGCTGAGGAGGCGGTTGACCGCTTCCTCCAGGCTGTCATCCGGATGCAAGGTAACCGGATTCATGCTCATGACGTCCCGGACCCGCAAGGGCATATGAAAGGCGGCCTGGACCGTCTCCAGAGTCAAGGTCCCGGAAGCAACCATTGCGTTCACATGGGGCCAAAAGGCCTCGATCCGTTCCTTGGTGTCCACGATATCCACAATAACCGGCAGCTCTTCGGACAGGCGCAGGATCTTGCTGCTGTGAATCCGGGTGCCCGCTCCGAAGCCCAAAAAACCGCGGAAGGCGGTGGCACCGGCCAGTCCGTAGCTTTTGGCCTCCTCAACGATGACCTGATACAACGGTTTTCCGTTATAGTGATCGTTTTCCCCGATGTATGCGCGCAGGCGCAGGGCGTTGCGCAGAGTGTCCATGCTCTGTCCTTGAGTTGCGGTTATCGGTTGCGTGCTAGTGCCTTGTCATTCATCATCTGTCGTAATGCAAGAAACACCCCCAGCCCCCATCAAGGGAGGACCAAGAGGGAGCGACAGATCAAGGTTGATTTTTCACTAGCCCAAGGCCCTGATCAGGATAATGCCCAGCCAGAGGGCAATCAGGCCAAGAACCGTCTGGCCCAGATAATTGAGCCCGGCCAGAACCCATTGGGCGTCGCGCAGGAGCTGGCTGCACTCAAAGATCAGGGAGGAAAAGGTGGTGAAGGAGCCCATGAAACCGGCCAAGAGGATGATTCGGGTTTGATCCCGGAGCACAAATCGCTCCTCGGCCAGGGCGAATATCACCCCGAAGAGAAAGCAGCCCGCAATGTTTGCAGTCAGCGTTCCCCAGGGAAAGGAGGGCCCGGTGAGCTTGTGGACCAGTCCGGTCAGCCAGTAGCGGGAGAGGGCTCCGCCCATGCCGGCCAGTCCTATGAGCAAAATAGTGATCAATGGCACAACTCATCATCCCCCGGTGTCAGAATAGTCGTCACCTCTGGCGGCAACAAAAGCGAGAATGCCACAAAACGGAGACAAAATGAAGAACACCCAGCCCTTGGCCCAGAATATTTCCTTCATCCTTTTGGTCCTGGCCGCGACCCTGCTCTTCGCCTGGGTCATACACGGCTTTTTTCAGCCCGTGTTCTGGGCCGCGCTGCTGGCAGTGGTCTTTTATCCTTTATATGCGTTCTTTCTTCGTCTGCTGGGAGGGAGAACGCGGTGGGCCAGCCTGCTCACCCTGGTGATCATCGTTTTGGGGGTGGTCATCCCCCTGGGCCTGCTCGGTCTTTCGGTGATGCACGAGTCCATGAGCCTCTATGAACGCATTTCCGCAGGCGATATCCAGCTGAGCAAGGCAATGGCCTACCTGGAGCGCACTGTCCCGGTACTGACCCAGGGGCTGGAAAAGGCCGGCCTGGACTGGGAGAAGATCACCGAAGACCTGTCCCAGACAGCGGTGACGGGCAGCCGGCTGGTGGCCACAAATCTGGTCAGCATCGGCCAGAACGCCCTGCGCCTCGGGGTCATGCTGGCTCTGGCCATCTACCTGCTGTATTTTTTCCTCAAGGATGGAGAGTGGTTGATTGGGGGGATCATGCGGGTGGTGCCATTAGACCATGAGCGTCAGCAGAGCCTGGCGGCCCGGTTTGCCCAGGTGTCCAAGGCCACAGTGAAAGGCACGTTTGTCGTGGCCGTTGTCCAGGGCGGTCTGGGGGGGCTTTTCTTCTGGATCCTGGGCATCCAGGCAGCAACCCTGTGGGGAGTGATCATGACCATCCTGTCCCTGATCCCCATGCTCGGCTCGGCCCTGGTCTGGGGACCGGCAGCTGTGATTCTGATTGCCACAGGCAGTGTTGTGCAGGGCGTGGTCCTGCTTGGTGCGGGGTCCATTCTGATCGGGTTGGCGGACAATGTGCTCAGACCGCTTCTGGTCGGACGGGAGACACGGCTTCCGGACTACGTGGTGCTCATCTCCACCCTGGGCGGGATCGGGGTATTCGGGGTTTCCGGCCTGGTCGTCGGTCCGGTTGCCGCCGCCCTGTTCCTCACTGTATGGGAGATGTTCGGGGAGGAGTTCGGGAGGCTGGGAACGAGTGACAGATGATAGTGACTGGTGACGAGTGACGAGTGACAGATGACGGGTGACAGGTGATGAATGGCAGGCATATTTGATGCACATCAAGGACGTGTTTTTCGAGAAAGGCCATTGTGGTCCTGAACCAGGCTGGTCTGCCGCTCACGGCACACAGAAGAGACGGCAAACTCTTATGTAGGCAATTTCACTTTCTGTGTCAAAGAGCCAGCAATCTTCACACCCCTGCCAAAAGTTCAGGGGACCTTGTCCAGTGAGGCGCTGAAGGCCTCCTGATCCCGGCTGTTTGAGTATTTTTTTATCAGTCCCACTACAGGGCTCATCGCCAACAGTGAGCTAAATGGCTGGTCACCGCCTCGCTGGACAAGGCCCCCTGAACGAATACAGCCTGGATACCGTTGTCGATGTGTATTTGTTCAGAGGGCTGATAGCTTGCGTCGATATGGGTGCCGGGCAGGATGAGGCTGGGCCGGCTGTATTTGGACTCTTCAATCTGCAGCTGACAAAGGCGGCAGCAATTCCATGGAGGTATGTATGAAGACCTTGAATCTGTATCAGGAAAGCGGGTTCAACGATCTGGCCATGAAAAAGTTCCTGGTCCATGACTCACCCTATTTCAAGATCCTGAACTTCAACTTCCAGCCCGGTCAGGAGCTGCCGGTGCACTCCCACGATGTGGAAGGCCAGCTCTCCATCCTGGTTCTGGAGGGCGAGGGCGAGTTTTTGGGGGCCGACGGGGCCTCAATCCCGGCCAAAACTGGGGACGTTCTGGTGGCTGAGATTGCCGAGTCCCATGGGATCAGGGCCACAAGCCAAATGCGGGTGGTGGTGACCATCGCTCCGCCGATATGAATAGTGTGGAGTGGTATTTGTTGGGATAATCCGGATCGAAATCGGGATCGCTAGCGTAATCGAAAGAATAGGTCATTCGGTGCAGGAGGAACCCTTAGCTTATGGATTCGATTTCGATCCCGATAGCGATTTCGAACCCGATAGAAAGAAAATCCCAACAAAGGGCTGCAGTGGACGCTCATTCTTCGTGCCCCTGAACTGGAGTGAGCTGCCACCGGGATCATTGATCTGCGGGCAGCATCTTTCCCACCGTCCGTCCCAGCTTCCTGGCCTGCTCCTCCATATGCCCCAGCATAGGGGGTTTCAAGGCCAGGGCCGGGGCGGCCATGCGCAGGCCGCAGTCCCGTTCCATGCTGGTATGGATCTGACCCGGCACTTCCTCATTCCATTCGTAGGATCCGAAGGCGGCCCCGATTCTGCCCTGAACAGGCAGCCGGGACAGACGGGTCAAAACCTCATCCATGTCCGGGAGCATCTGTTCATTGTAAACTGAGGACCCGAGGACATACGCGGCGTAGGTCTGGAGCTGATCGTCGCCGGGAAGGGAGTCGGCCGGGAAGGTGTCGACCTCACATCCGGCTTCCCTGAGGCCGGCTGCGATCAGGTTGCCGATCTCGGCTGTCTCTCCGGTCTTGGACGCGAAAATCACCACTGCCTTAGGCATTCACATTCTCCTGTCCCGCCGTCAAGCGCCGCCTGAGTAGGTCCAATGCGGCCATGGCGAACATTTTCTTATTTGCCTCCCGGGAAGGATAGCTGAACTGGAACCGGCGGGCAATGGTCCGCTCTTGATCCGACAGGCCGATGCATACCGTGCCCACCGGCTTGGCCTCTGATCCCCCGGCAGGCCCCGCGATCCCGGTGGTGGCCAGGCCGAGGCCGGCTCTGCCGGCCAGGCGCACGCCTCGGGCCATCTCTCTGGCCACTTCCTCGGAGACTGCGCCGTGACGCTGCAGGGTCTCTTCGGCAACACCCAGGATGCGGGTTTTGGCCTCATTGGCGTAGGTTACTGCGGACAGGGCGAAGATGTCCGAGCTGCCGGGAATCTCGGTCAGCCAGTGGCTGATGAGTCCGCCTGTGCAGCTCTCGGCAACGGCTAAAGTGGACGAACGGCTGCGCAGCAGGTCCTCCACCACGCGGGCAATGGGCTGTCCCGTGGCGCTGAAGATGTACTCTCCGATCCTGGCTTGAACCCAGGCCGCGGCCCGGTCGAGGAGGGGATGGACATCCCGGCTGTTCCCCCTGGCCGTGAGCTTGATCTGGACTTCCGGGAAATGGACCCGGAACCCGAGGGTAAGGTCCGGGAACTTTCGGCCAAGATCCTGCAGAGCGCTCGCGGCGCCGGATTCGCTGATTCCGAAGGCGGACAGGGTGCGGGTCGAGTTGGGCTCAAGCCGGTTCCGGAAGCGGCGGACAAGATCGGGCTGGACCGTCTGGGTGTACATCCGGCGCATTTCCTGGGGAACGCCGGGCAGAAAGTACAGGACGCAGCCGGTGCAAACACAGGAAAACCCCGGAGCTGTGCCCAGGGGATTGGGCAGCATCTGCGCTCCCCGGGGCAGCATGGCCTGCCGCCGGTTGGACTCCGGCATGTCCCGGCCAATGGAGCGGAAAAAGGCCTTGACCTGCTCCAGGGCCTCAGCGCACAGCTCCAGCTCTGTGTCCAGGAGCTTGGCGGCCGCCTGTGCGCTCAAGTCATCCGGGGTGGGCCCCAGGCCTCCGGTAACCAGGACCACCTCCGCCCTGGAACTCATCTCCGCAAGCGCGGCGGTCAGATCACTGAGCGCATCACCCACGCAGATATGCCGGCGCACGGCCAGACCGCTCTCCTCCAGCCGGCTGGAGAGCCAGGCCGAGTTGGTGTCCACCAGGGCGCCGCTGCGGAGTTCATCCCCGGTGGCCAGGATTTCAGTATGGATCATCGGGTGCCTTTATGGGGACAAAAATTATCACTACAGCGACAGTTTGGGTACAACAAACGCCTGCAAAGAGCCATGCGATTACTTATAGCTCCCACGCTCTGCGTGGGAGCTTTCCTGACCGCTCCCGCGGTCTCTTTCTGGACGCCGGAGCGTCCAAAAGAGTTCCCACGCAGAGCGTGGGAACGATAAAAAAAGAGAACACCCCCCTTGGATTCCCCCCTCAAGGGGGGACGGTAACCGCCTTGTCCGGGGGCTTGGCGTATATTTATTCCAGTTTGCGTTCTGCCGTGATCACGTCTTGAAAGAGCCAGGCAGGCGCCTGGCGGTCCGGGGAACAAAGCCTTGGAATCACGATCTGTCCTTGTTGTGCTGTCAAGAGACAACTAATAACTGATAACTGATAACTTATAACCCAGCCCCTCCATCACCTCCTGACCCAAGTCAGGTTGTACAAGTCCAGCCTGCGGTTGAGCATGTTGCGCACGCTGCCGGTCTGGCGCAGGTCCTTGAGCAGATCCAGGTCCAGGTCGGCGATCAGGGTCATCTCCGTGTTCGGGGTGGCCTCAGCGGCGATAGCGTCGTGGGGAAAGGCGAAGTCGGACGGGGTGAAGATGGCCGCCTGGGAGTACTGGATATCCATGTTTTCCACCCTGGGGATGTTGCCCACGCTTCCGGAGATGGCCACATAGCACTCGTTCTCGATGGCCCGGGCCTGGGCGCAGCGGCGGACCCGGAGGTAGGCGTTCTTGGTGTCGGTCCAGAAGGGGACCAGGAGGATGTTGATGCCCTGATCGACCAGGATCCGGGACAGCTCCGGAAACTCGATGTCGTAGCAGATAAGGATGCCGATCCGGCCCACGTCGGTTTCAAAAGCGGTCAGGGTGTCTCCGCCGCGCAGGCCCCAGCTCTGGCGCTCTTCCGGGGTGATGTGCAGCTTGTACTGCTTGTCCCAGGTCCCGTCCCGGCGGCAGAGGAAGCAGACGTTGAACAGCTGGTTGTCCCGGTACTCCGGAACGCTGCCGGAGATGATGTTGATGTTGTAGGCCAGGGCCATGTTGATCAGCTCCTGGCGCAGGGGCTCGGTGTAGTCGGCCAGGGAGCGCATGGCCTCGGAGGCGTGCTCCTGGTCGAACTTGGAGATCAGCGGGGCGTTGAACAGCTCGGGAAAAAGGACGATGTCCGCATTGTACCGGGCCACGGTATCCACGAAAAACTCCACCTGCTGGGTGAAGTCGTCAAAATCTTCAAAAAGGCGCATCTGCCACTGCACGGCCCCCAGGCGGACGTAGGTCTTCTTTCCGCCCATCAGGGGCTGGCGCTGCTCGTAGTAGATATTGTTCCATTCCAGGAGCACGGCAAAGCCGAAGGACTCCCTGTCCTCGGGCAGGTAATTGGGGATCAGCTTCTTGATGTGGAAGTCGTTGGACAGCTGAAAGGAGAGGACCGGGTCGTGGATCTCCTTGTTGTTCACCATCTGGATGTACTGCTGGGGAGTCATTTCCTTGGAGTATGCATGATACCCCGGGATTCTGCCTCCGACCAGGATCCCCTTCAGGTTCAGGTTCTCGCAGATCTCCTTTCTGGCGTCGTACAGCCGCCGTCCCAGTCGCAGGCCCTGATAGTCGGGATGGACAAAGACCTCGATGCCGTACAGATAGTCGCCGTCCGGATCGTGGTTCTTGAGATGCCCTTCGCCGATCACCTGGCGATAGGTGTGACTTTCTCCGTACTTGGAGAAGTCGATGATCAGGCTCAAGGCCGCGGCCACAACCTTGCCCTTGTCCTCGATGCAGATCTGGCCCTCGGGAAAGCGGATCAGGTGCGAGGAGAACTCCTCCTGGGTCCAGTATTCGCCCATGACCCGGTAGACCCGTTCCATGATCTCCATCATGTCCTGGAAATCCGAGACCTGCAGCGTGCGCAGGTTGAGCCTGTGCTCGGTTTGCTCGAAAGTCTGGTTTTCGTTCATAGTCAGATCTGGGGCAGCTCCTGGTTGGGTATGACCGAGGCGTAAAAGGCGTACACCAGACGGCGGAGGAACTCATCCAGCCGATGCAGGCTCTGCTCGGCAATAGCCGGGGGGATGCCGCCGTAGTAGGCTTCGGCCAGCGCACCGGCCATGCAGGCCTGGGTGTCGCTGTCCCCGCCCAGGGATACGGCGTTGCGCACCGCGTCTTCAAAGTCAGTGGATTCCAAAAAGGCGGTTATGGCCTGGGGCACGGAACCCTGGCAGGTGACGTCGAAGCTGTACCCGGGCCTGATGCGTTCCAAAGGGGTCTGCAGGTCGTAGCCGAACCCATCCTGGAGCCGGTCCCTGATCTCGGACTTATCCCGGCCCTGCCGGGCCAGAAAGAGGCCCAGAGCCACAGCCTGCGCTCCCTTGATCCCTTCCGGGTGGTCATGGGTCACAGCTGCGCTGTCCCGGGCCTGGTCCAGGACTGTCTGCTCATCGCTGAAGAACCAGCCCACTGGGCTGACCCGCATGGCCGAGCCGTTGCCGAAGCTGTAGTAGGGATCGGTCTGGGTGGAGGCCGCCCAGACGGCAAAGGTGCCCCCGTATCCAGCATGGGGATAGCGGGCGTAAAAGGTCTTCAGGTTCTGGCTGTAGGGCACAGAGTTGAGCAGGCTGTCGGCCAGGGCGATGGTCAGCACGCTGTCGTCGGTGAACCGACAGTCCTGGGTGAACAGATCGAAATCCTTGCTTTTCGTAGGCCGGGCCTCAAATCTGGACCCAATGATGTCGCCGCTGATTGCGCCTAGCATCGTCTGCCAACCTCACTGTGATTGTTGCGGTGCATTGGGGATGGAGACCAACCGGGTGGAGAGGTCCGGGTATGGATGGCTGACCCGGACATAGGCCGTGTTGATGAGTACGATCATATCCGTATCCCAGTCATGGACCAGGAAATAGGTCCCGTTTTCCGGGGCAGTCTGTCCGTCCCTGCTGATCAGGGTCCCTTTCGGACGCCAGCTAACGCCGCAGATCTCAGCGGTTTGGACCTTGATCCCGGTTTGTCCCTGGACGGATTCCACCCTGTGCCCAACATGCCGGCAGGGATCCATTGTCCTGGACGCGCAGAGATTGGACCAGGGCGTGTCCTGGATCCTGGCCTCCATTTGCTGAACATAGGCCCTGTGCCGCTGTTTGTAAAGAACGCGTCCCGGGTTGAGCTCCATAAGCAGCTCGTATCCCAGGGCCTTTTGGGCCAGGGCTTTGGAGGGAAGGGCATTGATGCGCTTTGTGAGCAGCTCTTCCTGTGACTTGCGCCATGTGGAGCGCGCGTCACGCAAACGGGTGGCGTACTCCTCCTTGGAGGTCAGCTTGTACAGCTCCTCCCAGATGGCCAGACGCTCCTCGTAGGCTGTATCCGGAAGGGTGTCGATCCGCTCCGTGAGCTCAGCCTCCCTGCTCCGCCGATACCAGGCATCGAGCCTGGGGTCGTTGACCCGTTGGTACTTCTCGGCCAGCTCTCTGGCCCGGGAGTAGTCCTCTTGGGAGTAGAGCTCGGAGATCCGGGTCAGGATCTCGCCTTGGCGGGAGGAGTACTCCTCCTGCACCGACTGCACGGAGTAGCGGGTCTGGGTGGTGTACAGACCGATTCCGGCCAGGAGCAGGAACAGGGCCAGGAGGACCAGACTCACGGTCCGAAAACGGCCGGAGATGTTGCCCCTGGCCGCGAGGACAAGGACATAGACGCCCAGGGCCAGGGCGCCGACAATGATGGCTGCGTAGCGAAGCATAGAGAATCGTTGTGTTTATATGAAGAACTGTTATTAGTTAATAGTTGGGATAAGCCAAATCGAAATCGAAATCGAAATCGAAATCGGGATCGGTATCGAAATCGAAAGAATATGTCATTCGGTGCAGCAGGAACCCTCAGTTTATGGATATCGATCCCGATCCCGATAGCGATTTCGAACCCGAAGAAAGAAAATCGCAACAAACGGATGCACTGAACGCTCATTCTTCGCGCCAGTGACCCTCAGCATTATCAGGATCCGTTTGGGTAGCCACTCCCAGTCAGTATCGGTATCGAAACCGTTTGCATGCTTCGTTAGCGCAAGCGTGCCTGCGCCTTGGCAGGCATGTGTGTTTATATATAAATCGGCATGTGGCCGTGGTCAGGGCATATACTGCCTTATGGCGGCCAGGGCATCGTCCACCCCTCCCCGGCGCTGGTCCAGGTAGCGGGTGAAGCGCTCAAAGACCTTGTCCCTGGACGGGGATGTGCGCAGGGAGCGGGACAGGGCCTGGAACAGCTCTTCAGGGCCCCGGACCTGGGTCAAAAGCCCCTGATCCAGGATCTCCCGGCCCACCCAGGAGAAATTGGACCACCAGGGTCCGGTGCAGGGTACGATCCCCTGGCCCAGAGACTCCAGGAAGTTCTGTCCCCCCAGGGGGGCCAGGCTGCCGCCGATGAAGACCGCCCTGGCCAAAGCATAGGCCGCCTCCAGCTCGCCCATGCGGTCCCAGAGGACTACCCGGCCCTGGGGAACGGCCTCCAGGGTCTGGCTTCGAAGTTGCCAGCTCAGTCCGGCTTCCTGCAAGGCCTTTTTCCAGGCCGGGATACGGTGCATATGCCGGGGAAAGACCGCCTGCACCGCTTTGGGGTGCTCCTCGGCCATCCTGGCGATGACCGGGGTCAGAGAGGATTCCTCCTCCCGGCGCACGGAGCCGTACACCACCAGTCTGGCCTGGGGCTTGAACACCCCGGAAAGGGGGTTGTGCACATAGGGCAGGGGCTCCTGCATTCCAGCCCAGCGGTCGAACTTGATGTTGCGCATGGTCTGCACGTTGAGGGAACCAAAGATGTAGGCATACCTGTCGGCCTGCTCCCGGTCCACAGCCAGAATCCGGCGGGGCCTGATCCGCTGGGCCAGATCCCGGAATCGGCTGTACCAGCTCAGGCTTTTCGGCGTCATTCGGGCATTAAGGAGTATGACCGGCACCTGCTGTCTGGCGCAAGCCGCCAAGATGTTCGGCCACAGCTCGGTTTCCAGAAGGACGACTACCCGGGGCCGCAGGGCGGCGAGGGCCCTGCGGACTCGAGCCGTGGTGTCCAGCGGAGCGTATCCTGGAGTGAACAGCATGTGCTGTGGAGGGGAAAAGGTGCGCAGAACCCCCATTCCCTGGGGCGTGTTGGTCGTGGCCAGGCAGGTCAGGGGGGCTTCCCGGGGCCAGGCCTGGAGCAGGGTTGTGGTCAGGGTGCATTCTCCTGCTGAGGCCGCCTGGATCCAGACGTCCGTCTCCCGAGGTTCCAGCCGGGAACGCAGTCTGGGCCCCAGGCCGGACCGGAGGCGTTTGGAGAGCATGGCTGCCGGCAGGGCGGCGTACCACAAGGCCGAGTACAGGCCGAGTCCGGCTCTATAGCCGGCCGGCAGTCCTGCGGGCTGGATGTGGGCATCCTGGGATATGTGGGACATAACGTGTGATCCAAAGACGGCTTATGCCGGGTCTTTTTTCCGGTTCTTCGACGTAGCCTGTGGATTTTTGGAGTTTGCCATCTCTTCTGTGTGCCCACTTTCGGCCCGGTATTTTCTAAGCCCCGCCAAAGGGGGATCCCTGCCCTCTCCGGGCACTCACATGGTGGTCATTGCCTTCAGATGGACTGAGCATATCATGCATGTGAGTGCCTGGTTTCCCCCTTTTGGCGGGACCAAGAAAATGTGCGGGCCTGCCGCTCACGGCACACAGAAGAGACGGCAAACTCTTGTGTATGCAATTCCACTTACTGGGTCGAAGAGCCATTTTTCCCGAGCTCTATAAGCTCGGCCACCATCTGCTCAAAGGACAGCCCCACGGCCTGCGCAGCCTGGGGAAACAGGCTGGTGGCGGTCATTCCGGGCAGGGTGTTGACCTCCAGGAGGTAGGGCTGGTTGTCCCGGACCATGAAGTCGGCCCGGCTGTATCCGGACAGGCCCAGACATTGGTGGGCCCGTACGGCCAGATCCTGGATCAGGGAGGTCAGCTCCCCGGATATGGGCGCCGGACAGATCTCTTGGGCCGCCTGGGGGGTATATTTGCTGAAATAGTCGAAAAAACCGGAGGAGTCCGCCGGCTGGATCAGAATCGGGGGCAGGGCCGTGGAACCCAGAACGGCGCAGGTGATCTCCTGTCCGGAGACAGCCTCTTCCAGCAGGGCCTCGCATCCCTTGGAGAACAGGGGGGGGAGCAGATCGGCGAGCTGCTCCTGGGAGTGGACATGGCTGATGTCCAGGCTGGAGCCCCCGTTGTTGGGCTTGAGGAACAGGGGGAAGCGCAGTCCGCAGGTCCATCCCCCTTCCGGGGTCCGGGGAAGGAACTCCCAATTCGGAGTAGGGATCCCGGAGCCGACAAAGAGCTCCTTGGCTGCGGCCTTGTTTAGGGCCAGAAGTGAACCGCTGGGGCCGGAGCCCTGATAGGGGCATCCCAGGCGGTCGAGCAGGGCCTGAATCAGCCCGTCTTCGCCCGGACAGCCGTGCAGATTGATGAACGCGAAGTCGGCGTCCCGGGCCATTTCCGGCAGGCGGTGGAATTGGACGGCGGGGTCGAAGAATACCACCTGGTGCCCGAGGCGTTCCAGGGAGGTGTGAATCGCTTGTCTGCCGCTTAAGGAGACATCCCGTTCATTGGACCATCCCCCGGCTATCAAAAGGATACGCATGCAGGTCGACCTCCAGGAGGGTGCTCAGCTCGCCTTCAATATGTTCTACCTGGGCAAAGGAGCGGTTCATGGAAGCAATTCTGGCCTCGTTGATTCCGTAGCGGTCAAACAGGTCGGAGAAACGTTCCTGCAGGGTAACGATCTGGTCGTGCTTGACCCGCTTGTCGGCATAGATGATGACCAGGGGCACGAAGTGAGTGCGCACGTCGAGGGGACCGGGCCACATGACGTGATGCCTCACTGCCTGGGCGATGGCCGGGTTTCCGGTCAGGGCCATGACCCAGGCCGCTCCGAGCTGGCTGTGGTTGCCACCGTGACGCACGGTATAGGTCTTGGCCAGATCGTGGAGCAGGCCGGCCGCGCGCAGGGTCTGCTCGGAGATCTCCAGACCCCGGGTCTTTGCCCGGTGCCCGATCCAGGATGCGATTCCAGCGACCAGCAGGCTGTGAACGGCAACATTTTCCAGCATCCCGTACGTGTGCCACCATCTCTTGCACTGGGCATCGTCCGGAACCATGCCACAGTTGACAGCTGGATAAGGGATGGAGATGGATGAGCTGGAAGCGGACATGGCGGTGCCGGTTGCCGGTTGTGCGTTGCAAGGGCTCGTGCGCAATGCCTTGGGTTTCTGGACTTTAGCCATAGATTGTGCCAAAAGTAAAGGCCCCGGAACGAGGGAGACTTGCCTGGGGTAGTGGACGGTTCCCGGACTCGGGCTATGGAGTTTTCCGAGGTTTGCAAACTCTTGGGAATGAAAATCCACTTTCTGAATTGATGGGCCGTGACTTTATTGGCTGGGCCGAGCGTGCAATGGAGACCAGGGGGGATACGAGAATGCAGGGCTATGCCGATCCCGGCTTGTGCCGGGAGCTGGCGGACAGGATACGCGCAGCCCTGACCGGGCGGCTTCGGTTCATGGAGGTCTGCGGGACCCATACGGTCTCGATCTACAGATCCGGCCTGCGCTCCCTGCTTCCCCCGGAGGTGGAGCATGTCTCCGGCCCGGGATGTCCGGTCTGTGTGACCCATGCCCGGGAAATCGCCGCCTGCATCGCCCTTGCCCGCATCCCGGGGGTGATTGTGCTCACCTTTGGGGATATGATGCGTATCCCGGACTCACGGGGAATGAGCCTGCAGCAGGCCAAGGCCCGGGGTGCGGACGTGAGGATATGCTATTCACCGGCTGAAGCCCTGCAGCTGGCCCGGGCCAATCCGGACCAGGAGGTGGTCTTTCTGGGTGTGGGGTTCGAGACCACGGCCCCGGCCGTGGCCGCGGTGGTCAAGCAGGCCGGACAGAATGGACTGGACAATCTCTCCCTCCTTTCCTGCCACAAGCGGATTCCCCCGGCGCTTGGCCATCTGCTTGCCGGCCGGGACCTGGACGTGGATGCCCTGCTCCTCCCCGGACATGTCTCCACGGTGATCGGTCTTGGGCCGTACTCCTTTTTGGGCCGGGAGTTTGGGATCCCCTCGGCTGTCAGCGGATTCGAGCCCGCGGATATCCTTATGGGCCTGTATTCCCTGGTCCGGCAGCAGGAAAAACAAAAGCCGGAAGTGATCAACGCCTACCCCCGGGCGGTCAAGGACCAGGGCAACCGGGCCGCCCAGGCCGTGCTGGAAGAGGTGTTCGACTCCGGCCCGGCTCAGTGGAGAGGGCTGGGAAGGATAGAGGACAGCGGCCTCTATTTGGCCCCTGAATACAGCGGCCTGGACGCCTGGAAGCGGTTCGGGCTGGAAGACATAGAGGACAGGGAGCCGCCGGGCTGCCGGTGCGGCGAGGTGCTCAAGGGCAAGCTGCACCCCCGGCAGTGTCCCCTTTTTGGGGCCGGGTGCACGCCGTCCCGGCCAGCCGGGCCGTGCATGGTCTCCACTGAAGGCAGCTGCGCCGCGGTGTTTAAGTATGGAATGTGAGAGATGAGTCGAATATGCATACCCATATACTTCTGGATCACGGCAGTGGGGGGCTGGCCTCCCAGCGTTTGATCAAGGATGTCTTTGTCCGCCATCTGGGCAATGCCGTTTTGTCCTCCTTAAACGATGCCGCCTGCCTGGATCTGTCCGGCCGGGTGGCAATGAGCACGGATACCTTCACCGTAACCCCCCTGTTTTTCCCCGGCGGGGACATAGGTTCCCTGGCCGTGCACGGCACAGTGAACGACGTGGCCATGTGCGGTGCCGTGCCCCGGTACTTGAGCTGCGGATTCATCCTGGAAGAGGGGCTCAGTCTGGAGCTTTTGGAGCGGATCGTGGCCAGCATGGCCCGGGCCGCAGAATCGGCCGGGGTGCAGATAGCCACCGGGGACACCAAGGTGGTCCCCCGGGGGGCGGTGGATCAGGTGTTCATCAACACCACCGGTCTGGGCGAGCTGGGGGAAGGGACCCCGCCCCAGGGAAACAGGGCGGCCCCAGGGGATGCGGTGCTGGTCAACGGGAGCATGGGCGACCACGGTCTGACCGTGCTGGCCCACAGGGAGGGGCTGAACTTCCGAACCCCGGTGGAAAGCGATTCCGCTGCGCTGAACGGGCTGGTCAGCGATGTGATGCAGGCGGTGGGGGATGTGCATGTCCTGCGCGACCCAACCAGAGGCGGCCTGGCCACCACGATCAAGGAGATCGCCGAGCAGTCCGGGGTGTGCATAGAGCTGGAGGAGTCCAGGATTCCGTTCAGTCCAGGCGTGGAGGAAGGGTGTTCCTTTTTGGGTCTGGATCCATTGTTTCTGGCCAATGAGGGCAAGATGATCTGCATTGTGCCCCAGGATATGGCCGAAAAGGCCCTGCAGGCCATGCGCAGCCATGCACTGGGCAAAAGGGCCGAGATCGTCGGCCGGGTGATCCAGGGCCAGGCGGGGCGGGTGGTCCTGAATACGGCTATCGGCGGTCAGCGGCTGGTGCACATGCTGGAGGGGGAGCAGCTGCCCAGGATCTGCTGACGCTGGTTTTGATCCCGCGGACAGTCCCGGTCATTCCCGCGGCTGAGGCTTCATCCCCAGCTCATGCAGGGAAGCGGCAATGGCCTGGATGGCTTCCTCCATACCCTGTCTGGCTTCTTCTGAAAGCTGCAGCCCGGTTTCCAGACTTTTGGGCCGGATGCCGAAAAGGGTGATATGCCCAGGCAAGGAGTCGTTCATCTCAGCTGCGGCCAGGACCTCGCTCAAGCCCAGCTGGTGGGGGGAGATCCTGTTCCGAAAGTACCCCGGGGATCGGCTCAGGTCCACCCGGATCATGCCGCCCGGATGCAGGTCCTCTTGATGCACCGCATCGACAATAAAGAGATGCGTTCTTGTGTCCAGGGCAGGCAGGAGCTCCATGCCGCTGGTTCCCCCGTCCAGGAGATCGATCTGGGCCGGAAAGAGGTAACGCTGCTCCAGCTGCTCGATGGTCCGCACTCCCACCCCTTCGTCCGAGAGGAGGACGTTTCCCACGCCCAAAATAAGGATATTCGGCTGTGATGTCTGGGTCATAGTCTCTTTGATGACGTATTAATATCCAGGCCGGGCAAAACCCGGCCTGGATATTGCTGAAGATCACTGGCGCGAAGAATGAGCGTCCAGTGATCCGATTGTTGTGATTTTCTTTTTTCAGGATCGAAATCGCTATCGCTATCGGGGTCGGGATGGATAGCCATAAGCTGGGGGTTCCTGCTGCACAGAATGACATATTCTTTCGATTTCGATCCCGATCCCGATCCCGATTTGGATTATCCCAGCACATACCTTGGGGCCATCATTGAGAGGGGCCCAAGGCGTCTCGTTCCCTACAGCACCTTGACCTTGACGATCTCCTGCTCCTCCTGGTCCATCATGTGCACGGCGCAGGCGATGCATGGATCAAAGGAATGCACTGTGCGCAGGACCTCCAAGGGCTTTTCCGGGTCGGCAATGGGGTTTCCGACCAGGGAGGCCTCGTAGGGGCCGAGCTGGTCATCCTTCCCCCGGGGACCGGCGTTCCAGGTGGAGGGGACCACGCACTGATAGTTGGCGATCTTTCCGTTTTCAATGACCACCCAGTGAGAGAGCATTCCCCGCGGGGCCTCGTGAAAGCCGAATCCACGGATTTCGCCCTTGGGGAACTGGGGCTGGTTGCAGATCTCGGTATCTCCGGAGCCAATGTTTTCCACCAGGGCCTTCCAGTTCTGGGACAGGGTGTCGGTGAGCACCGCGGCCCGGACCGCGCGGGCGGCATGCCGGCCGATGGTTGAGTGCAGGGCCTGAACCGGGATGGTGGTCCCGGCCAGGGAGCCGGCGGTGTTTAAGGCCAGGTCCAGGTAGTCCTGGGTCGGCTTGTGCCCGGCTGCGACCATGGCCATTACGTTGGCCAGGGGGCCGACCTGAGCCGGCTGATCCTGGAAGTTCGGGGCCTTGATCCAGGAGTACTTGCCCTGATCCTCAAAGCCGGTGTAGTCGGGCACGGTCTCTTCCTTGTAGGGATGCCGGTCCCAGTCCCCTTGATACCAGGAATGCTTGATGCTTTCCTTGACGTTCTGCTCGAAAAACTCGTCGGTGAAGGAATTGACGGCCCGGAAGGATCCCAGGTCTCCATTGGGAATATACCCGCCCGGGAGCATGAAGGATTCGCCCTTGGTGTCCGTGGGCATGTCCGGGACGCTCAGGTAGTTGAGCACTCCGGCTCCGTACCCGGTCCAGTCGGCGTAGAAGGCGCCGATAGCAGCCACATCCACCAGATAGACCTGCTTGATAAAGGCATCGATCTCAGTGATCAGGCTCTTGATTTGGTACAGCTTGTCCATGTTCAGGGAGGCCGGGCTGTCTTGATCCACGGGATTGGCCACCCCGCCGACGGCCAGGTTCTGGATGTGCGGGGTCTTGCTGCCCAAAACGGCCACAATCTGATTGATCTTCCGCTGGTACTCCAGGGCCTGAAAATAATGGGTCACGGCCAGGAGGTTGACCTCAGGGGAAAGCTTCATGGCCGGATGCCCCCAGTAGCCGCTGGCAAAGATGCCCAGCTGTCCGGAGGAAACGAATTTCTTCAGCTTGTCCTGGATTCCGGTCATCTCGCTGACGCTGTTCCGGTGCCAGGAGGAAAGCTGCTGTCCCAGCTTGGCCGCGGCCTTGGGGTCGGCGTCCAGGGCGGATACGATGTCCACCCAGTCCAGGGCCGAGAGGTGGTAGAAGTGAACCAGATGATCGAAGATGCCGTGCCCGGCGATGATCAGGTTGCGGATGAGCTGGGCGTTTAAGGGGATCTCCAGGTTCAGGGCGTTTTCCACGGCCCGGACCGAGGCAATGGCGTGAACCGTGGTGCACACGCCGCAGATCCGCTGGGTATAAAGCCAGGCCTCCCGCGGGTCGCGGCCCTGGAGGATGACCTCGATTCCGCGCCACATCTGGCCTGAGGACCAGGCGTTGCTTATCAGGCCCTTGTCCACTTCGCAGTCAATGCGCAGGTGCCCTTCAATACGGGTGATGGGATCAACTGTGATTCGCTTGGCCATTATGCTGCTCCTTGAAACGGTCATGAGTGATCAGTTGTCTGCCGCAGATCAGATTCGGAGGCTGCCGCGGGCGTCCTGATGATTTCTAAAGGCCGGGCAATCCGTCGGCCCGGATAAAGCGTGTTTCCGGGGCTATGCCCTTTGGGGTCTCTCCGGCAGGGCCAGGACCGGAAATCGTTTCACGATCCATAAATAGCCCAGGATCTCCACCGCGATGATGCCCAGGGTGATCATCAGCTCTCCGACGGCCGGGAAGTAATGCCAGCCGTTGCCCGGGTCGTAGCCGATGATGTAGGCGTTGAAACGGTACAGCCCCACCCCGAGCAGGATGCAGAGGGCGGACCAGAGGACTTTGGTCGGGTCCTGCCGATTGCCGGGAAGAGCGATGAGCAAGAGCCCCACAAGCATAAGACCCATCTCGATCAAGAACATGTTTCCGGCCAGATCGCCCTGAAAGGCCAGTCCCAGGGCTCCCTGGGCGTTGATGTCCTGGATGCGCATCAGGATGAACACGCCCAGGACCCAGGGAACAATACTGGACAGCCTGCGCACGATCTTCAGTTCATGCGGGGTGTTGAATCGCAGGCTGGACAGGGAGGTTTCGAAGATGACGATGGCGTAGCCCAGGAGCATGGCGGCCATAAGGAAGAACAGGGGCAAGAGCTTGCTCCACCACAGAGGGGAGAGCTTGGCGCCGGCCAGGACCATGAGGCTGCCCAGGGACGATTGGTGCATGGTGGGCAGAAGCATGCCCAGGGCGACGAAGACAAAAAGAATCCGGTTCAGCTTGGTCTCCAGATCCTTGATCGGGTAGCGCTTGAAAACCACCGGGGCGAACTCGATGAGCAGGACCAGGCAGTAGGTGGCGATGCACAGGGCCACTTCAAAAAGCGCGGAATGGACATTTGCGTGCCAGGGGAGAAAGACGTTGTGCATCTGCCAGTAGCGGCCGATATCGATGAACACCGAGAATCCCCCCAGGATGTAGCCGAACATGCTGGTCAGGATGGCCGGCTTGAGCAGCGGACTGTACTCGAAGCGGTTGAAGATATAGATGAGCACGGCCATGGCGTATCCCCCGCAGGCGAAGGCGGTGCCCACGTTTACGTCATACGCGATCCACAGCCCCCAGGGGAAGCCGTCGTTCATCCCGGTGACCGGGCCCAGGCCGTATATAAAGCGCTTTGCCATGTATATGCCGGCGATGAGGATGACGGCAATCCCAATGACAAAGGGAACCGTCAGCACCCGTCCTCCGGCTGGTCGTGCTTCTGCCATAGTGTACTCCTGTATCAAAGAAGTTGTCGGTACTTTTGGCCTTTCCCGCAGGCTCTATCCGGTATCATTCCAGGAAACGGGCATGCAGTCCTGTCCGGGAAAGCAGGCCTTTTCCCTCAAGCAGCCGGGCAATAACGGGGATCACTTCCGGGATCTCGCCCTGGCTGGAGAGAGAATGCGGTTTAATACATGTGCAACTAGGGTCTCTCGTCATGCCCGCCCCGCTTTTTGACCACATAGAGCAAACCGCCCAGGGCCGCGACAGGGTAGAGCATATACTTGTACAGCCCCTTGGATATCCCTTCCAGGTCCCGGACATAGGAGGTGGCCTTGAGTTCCGGAAGGCCGAGGTTCTGGAAATCGGTCCCGGCCAGGAGCATGACCTGGGTCCCGCCCAGCTCCTGCGCCCCGTAGATGTGGTCTACGTATGCCTTGGCCCGGTGCCGGACCGCGCTTCCCTTCTGGATGTGATTGACCGGGAACTCGTAGTACCGGCCGGGCTCCATGAGCAGCCGGCGCTGGGCCTCTTCCTGCAGGTCCTTCACCGGGCCGAAGAGGGATGCCCCGGTGGGGCAGGCCTCACAGCAGGCGGCGTAGCGGCCCTGATCGTACAGATGGTCGCAGAGCTGGCATTTCTGGATCTGGGGAAAGGGATCGTCCCATTCGAACTTGGGCACGTTGTAGGGACAGGCTATCTGGCAGTAGCGGCAGCCGATGCAGGCGTCCTTGTCGTAGGTGACCACCCCGGTCTCGGGGTCCTTGCGCAGGGCTGAGACCGGACAGGCGGCGGCGCATGCTGGCTCCAGACAGTGCATGCACTGGCGTTTGACAAAGGCCTGCTCCTCTCCGGAGGTGTACATCTTGATGATGTTCAGGGTCTTGGCCGAGAGGTCCAGGGGGTTGTCCCATATGGAGTTGGGCCCGGAGTGCTCGGCAGGCATGTCGTTGGCCCGCTTGCAGGCCGTCATGCAGGCCTGGCAGCCGATGCACAGATTGGAGTCGTAGAGGATGCCCAGGGCCTTGGGGGGCAGCTCGTCCTGGGCCGAAGCGCCCCAGGCGGTGGAGGTCCCGGCGGCCAGGAGCAGGCTGCTGCCGGCGGCAGTTTTTAAGAAATCTCGCCGTTTAATGCTCATTCTTCATTCCCCCGTGTTATGAGTCCTGGTCGTCTGAAGATTTGAGCTTGCCCGCGGCTACGGCGGTTGCCCCGGCGGCCGCGCCGACAGCTGCCCCAGCCAGGCCCGCCGCTGCTGCGGAGATCCCGCCTCCCCGCTCGTACTCAATTCCGGCCGGAGTGGCGGCTGGAGTGATCAGGCTCTCCCGGGTCAAGTCGGCCTGGGTGAACTGGGGAACATGGAAGCCGATTCCGGCCTCGCTGCAACCAAAACAGGGGTGTCCGGTATCCACCGGCCAGGTATCCACATCGTTGAATCCCTTGATGGAGCAGTTGTTGTAGGTGACCGGCCCCTTGCAGCCCAGCTTGTACAGGCACCAGCCCTTCTGGTGTCCCTCGTCCCCAAACTTTTCCGCAAACCGTCCGGCGTCGAAATGGGGACGGCGTTCGCAGTTTTCATGGATCAGCCGGTCGTAGGCGAACTTGGGGCGGCCCTTGGCGTCCATGGCCGGAAGCTTGTTGTAGGTCAAAAAGTAGGCCACAGTGGACACGAAATTGTAGGCGTTCGGAGGGCAGCCCGGGACAGTGAGTACAGTGGTGTCGGTCAAGACCTGGGGGGCGCCCTTGGCTCCTGTGGGATTGGGTTCGGCTGCGGCAATCCCGCCCCAGGCCGCGCAGGATCCGATGGCGATGACCGCGCCTGCCTGGGCCGCGGTCTCCTGAACGATGTTAACGAACGGCCGTCCGGCTATCTGGCAGTAAATCCCGTCGTCCTTGGTCGGAATCGCGCCCTCGATGACCAGGATGAATTTTCCGGCGTGCTTTTCGATCATCTTCTCCTTGTGTTCCTCAGCCTGGTGGCCCGCGCCGGCATTGAGGGTCTCGTTGTATTCCAGGGAGATGAGATCCAGGATGAGGTGCTCAAGGGTCAAATGAAAGGGACGGAGGAGGGATTCGGTGCATCCGGTGCACTCCTGGCCGGAGAGCCAGATGACCGGCGGACGCTGGGGGTCGGTGACCGCCGCGGCCAGATCTTTCCCAGCGCTCAGGGGCAGGCCCATGCCCGCAGCCATGATAGAGCAGAACTTGATGAAATCTCGTCTGGAAACGTCGCCCAATCGATCCTTAACCGCCTGAAAATCACTGTCTTTCATATTGCCCCCTTTTTTGTAGAAAAATAATGCTCTAACATCCTGATTTTCCTATAAAGTATTGGCGCTACAGCGAAAGATAAGAGCCGTGTGCCGTTTCCGTCGTTTCACTATTGCCCGGCCCCGATTTCTGGATACATCGCAACCACGCGGGACGCGTGGCTCGTCATGACCATACAGAAAGAACCGGATTCTGGCCCCGGATCGGAGTCCGGGATGACGTTCCTGGGCGGGAATGACGGAAAAGAGCCAAAATCTCGATGCAGTATTATGTTCATGCTTCGTCAGCCCGAGCCTGCCTGCGCCTTGGCAGGCATGTGGATTTGTTATTATATTCACAAGCAGTATGTAAGTGTGTTTTGGGTTTTCGTTTCGCACAAGATGCACTTGCCTGACCGAAAGGGTGTGCCTGCCTCAATCAAGACTTTTCCCTTTGTTTTCGCAGGGAAAATTGTGCAAAAAGTGCAGCGCCTGTGAAGATAATATTTTGACACATCTTTCACAAGATTGCAATTCAAAAAAATGAATTAACCTTATATTAGATGTACCTCGGTTTGGAGAGGGCGTCAATATATTGGCCGGAATTTGTTCTCAGCTGCCAACGCTGAGGATTACTGGGGCGAAGAATGGGCGTCCAGTGCATCCGATTGTTGTGATTTTCTTTCTTCGGGATCGAAATCGCTATCGGGATCGATATCCATAAGCTGAGGGTTCCTCCTGCACCGAATGACGTATTCTTTCGATTTCGATACCGATATCGATACCGATTTCGATTTGGAGTATCCCAACTATCTGTTATCATATATTTGTCATCAGCAAGAAGCCGTCACCTTGATCCAGCAAGAATCTGGCGAGTCGGGGTGTAGGGGCGAATAATCATTCGCCCTCTGAGGCCTGTTTATGGCTCCAACGCTCCGCGTGGGAGCTTTTTTGACCGCTCTGCGGTCTTTTTGGTGGACGTTGGAGCGTCCGGAAGAAGTTCCCACGCGGAGCGTGGGAACGATAAAGAATGCTATTCCAGTTCCTGTGTCGAAGAGCCGGGTTCCTCCTGCACCGAATGACGTATTCTTTCGATTTCGATCCCGATTTCGATTTGGATTATCCCAACCGGGACATGGGCCTCAATGGCTGTCATTTCCGCCTGGACTCTTGGGGCAGCTGTTGGTAGGAAGGGGAGGCGAAACCGCTTGCTGAAGCGCGGTGCTATGTTAAGGAGGGTGTGCAATGGGTGAGACCATCCGGTTTGGAGTTTCCCTGGACTCCGATCTCTTGGAGCGTTTCGACAAGATTTGCGAGGAGCGGTGCTATCAGACCAGGTCTGAAGCCATCCGGGACCTGATCCGCAAGGAGCTGGTCCAAAAGGAGTGGGAGGATCAGAATCAGGAGGTCACCGGGACCCTGACCCTGGTCTACAACCACCATCAGAGCGATCTGGCCCAGAAGATGACCGAGATCCAGCATCAGGCCCTGGACATCATAATCACCTCTTTGCATGTGCACATTGACGCCCACAACTGTATGGAGGTTCTCGTGCTGCGCGGTCCGGTCAAGGATGTGCGCTCCGTCGCCCGGCGCTTGACATCCACCAGGGGCATCAAGCACGGAAAGTTGAGCTTGTCCACTACAGGAAAGGATCTAAGCTAGATGCAAGATGTACAGAACAGCCCTTCAGGGGTGCATATCCCCATTGACCGGGTAGGGGTCAAGGGACTGCGGTATCCGCTGGTGGTCAGGAACAAGAATGACGGCGTGCAGCACACAGTGACCCAGGTGGATCTGTACGTGGATCTGCCCAGTCAGTTCAAGGGCACCCACATGAGCAGGTTCCTGGAGGCCCTGCAGGCCTGGACCGGAGTCTTGGACTACCACAGCTTCAAGCAGCTGCTGGAGGATGTCCAGGTCCGGCTGGAAGCCAGGCGTTCGCATCTGACCTTTGAGTTCCCCTTCTTTCTGGCCCAACAGGCCCCCCAGAGCGGCAGCCCCAGTCTCATGCAGTATGTGTGCAGCTTTTCCGGAGAGCTGGAGGCCGGGAAACCCACCATGTATGTCAGCGTCAATGTCCCGGTGATGACCGTGTGCCCCTGTTCCCTGGCCATCAGTTCCCAGGGGGCCCACAGTCAGCGGGCCATGGTCAAGATCAAGGCCAGGTTCGACGGGCTTCTCTGGCTCGAAGACTTGATCCAGATCGCCCAGGGCTCGGCCTCCTCTCCGGTCTATTCACTGCTCAAGCGGGTGGACGAGAAGTTCGTCACCGAGTCGGCCTTTGACAATCCAGCCTTTGTGGAAGACGTGGTCCGAAACGTAGCCACCCGGCTCAAGGAGCATCCCTTGATCCATTGGTTCCAGGCGGAAGTGGAGAGCTTTGAGTCCATCCACGACCACAATGCCTATGCCTGCATTGAGAAGGAAAACTGACCGGGGGCGGACGAAGGGCATGGCAGCCCTGCGGGCCGGGTATGCGTCCGGGGGGCATTGGGTTCGGTTCAGGTCGGAGCCCTGGTGCCCTCATGCAGCAGGGTGATCACTTCGTTGACCAGTTCCGCGGTTAATCCCCACACCACCTCTTCCGGAGTCTGATAGACCAGGACTCTGTGGGCCAGACCGGGCCAGGGCTTTTTGTATCTGGCGGGCAGGCCCAGGGCATCCACCGGCAGGTGCTCGATCTCTTTGCTTCCCTCGCTTTTGGACCAGGGCTTGATCTCCAGCTCCAATTCATACGTGCAGGCCGGATGGTGCTCAAAAAAAGACACCGGGAGCATGAACAGGCGTTCCACTTCGTTGCGGTCCGGGTGCAGGTCATCCAGGGAGCCAAGGTCCAAGGTGGCCACGAAGCTGTCCACTGTCACCCCCCGGGCCGAGATAAATTTGTCCAGGCGGCCCAGGATATGGATCCTGTCCCTGGAGATCCCCAGCTCTTCTTCAGCCTCGCGCAGGGCCGCCTCCCGGCAGGACTGATCGTTCTCCGGCTCAAACTCCCCGCCTGGAAAGCTGACCTCGCCGCCCTGGCGGATATGGGCCGCCCGTTTCTGGAAGAGGAAGGAGTACTCCCGGTTTACCTCAATCAGGGGAATGAGCACGGCGGCATTGAGGTATCTGCTTTTGCCCATGATGTTGGGATGCCGCGGCAATCGGCTCCGCAGCTGCTCGAGATCCTGGTGCTTCATGTCCAGCCCCTGTGTTGTCGGGCTCTTGGACCCAGAAAGTGGAATTGCATCTATAAGAGTTTGTCGTCTCTTCTGTGTGCCTTGCGCGGCAGGCCCGCACAATTTCTTGGTCCCGCCACCCGGCACTCACGTGTATGATAAGCTTTAATCACACAGAAAGCAGTGATCTGCACGTGAGTGCCGGGATGGGGCAGGGATCCCCCTTTGGCAAGGCTTAGAAAATACCGGGCCGAAAGTGGGCACACAGAAGAGATGGCAAACTCCAGAACTCCACACGCTACGTCGAAGAACCTCTGTTGTCGATGTCTACTGTAAGGATATATCCTATGAGCCTGGAACAGGAAGTCAAGTTTGCATGTTCGGATTTCGACCGCCTGCGACCCATCCTGGAGGAAAACAAGGCCCGGTTCGTGCACCGGGTTTTTGAGCACAACCGGGTCTATGACACTCCGGGCCGGCACCTGCGGGCAGGGGGCAAGCTCCTCCGCCTTCGGGAGGCCAGGCAGGCGGTCCTGTGCCTGAAGCAGTCCCCAGGGGATGCAAAGACACCGGGGCATGTCTCCTCTCAGGTCAAGACCTGGGAGGAGACCCAGACTCAGGTCGTTGATCCCGGGAGCATGCATAGCCTGCTGCTCAGCCTGGGGTATGAGGTGGTCTTTGCCTATCAAAAAGTCAGGGAGAAATGGCAGGCCGGAGGTTGCGAGGTGTGCCTGGATCGACTGCCCTTCGGCCGTTATGTGGAGATCGAGGGGGAGCCGGACCGGATCTGGGCTCAGGCCCGGACCCTGGGCCTGTCTCCCCAGGAGTGGAGCGGGAAAAGCTATTTTGACCTGCATCAGCAATGGCGGGCGGCAAACCGCCTCCCGCCTGAGGAGTCCTTTGTCTTTGGCCCGGAGGAAGAGGCCGCGATTCGAGCCGAAGTAGAGAAAGGGGCTGAATCAAGGTAAACGTTCAGCCCCCTGAGCGACTACGAACCAAGGGTTTTTTACTGAAATAGCTGTATCTTTGCCCTGTGAGCCTTTACACCCTTGTATCAGGAATTATTATCTCGTACAATGGATATACATGATGAACAAAAAGATCGCAGGCCAAGACATGTCGGAAGCGGGAGCGTTGGATGAGCAATCGGCTGCAACGACCTGAACTCGAATCGGATACTGAGCAGGAAGTCAAGGAGCCCCCACAGTACAAGGTTGTTCTGCACAACGACGACTACACGACCATGGAGTTTGTTGTGCAGGTCTTGAAAAACGTGTTTCGCAAGTCCGAAGGTGAAGCCATCCAGATCATGCTCAGCGTGCACCGCAACGGTTCCGGCGTGTGCGGTGTGTACACCTTTGAGGTGGCGGAAACCAAAGTGGCCCAAGTACATAAGATGGCCAAAGAAGAAGGATATCCACTCAAATGCACAATGGAAGAGGTATGATATGCTGAGTCGGGATATGGAAAAGATATTTGCCCTGGCTGTGCGCGAAGTGCGCAGCAGGCATCATGAGTTTCTTACCCTGGAACACGTCCTCTATGCCTACCTGCTGGACACCAAGGGCAAGAATCTCTTGTATAATTGCGGCGTGAACGTCAGCCGGCTGCGGAATCAGCTGGAGCGCTACTTCGTGGAGCACATGGAGGTCTACCCCCAGGGCCAGGCCAAGGAAGTGATCCAGACCTTGAGCGTTCAGCGGGTGCTGCAACGGGCCATTGTTCATGTCCAGTCCGCGGAGAAAGGGAAGGTCGAGCTCGGTGACTTCCTGGCCGCAGTCATGGATGAGGAAGACGCCTATGCGGTGTACTACTTGAAGTCCCAGGGCGTGGATCGCCTGGACATTCTGGAGTACATCTCCCACGGCAAGGCCGGAGAGCAGACCGAGGGGTGCGCCTCCTGCCAAAAGGAGAAGAACACCTCCCTGCAGAAATATACCCAGAATCTGTCCGAGCGGGCCAAATGCGGGGACATCGACCCCCTGATCGGCAGGAGCCAGGAGCTGGAGCGGACCATTCAGATCCTCTCCCGGCGGCGGAAGAACAACCCTCTGTTCGTCGGAGATCCGGGGGTGGGCAAGACAGCGCTGGCCGAGGGGCTGGCCCTGCGCATTGCCGAGGCCACGGTGCCCGATCCGTTTCTGGATACTGAGATCTATGCTCTGGATATGGGGGCCCTCCTGGCCGGAACAAAGTTCCGGGGGGACTTTGAGTCCAGGCTGAAGGGGATCATCAACGAGCTGTGCAAGCTGGGCAGCCGGGCCATCCTGTTCATCGACGAGATCCATACCGTGATCGGGGCCGGGGCCACCAGCGGCGGATCCATGGATGCCTCCAATATCCTGAAGCCGGTTCTGGCCTCGGGGCAGCTGCGGTGCATCGGCTCCACCACTTACGAGGAATACAAGAACCTGTTCGAAAAGGACCGTGCGTTATCCAGGCGGTTTCAAAAGATCGATGTGCCCGAGCCCACCCAGGACGAGAGCGTGGCCATCCTGGAAGGGCTGCGCCCTTACTACGAGGAGCACCACGGGGTGAAGTACACCAAGACGGCCCTGAAGACCGCGGTTGAGCTCACAGCCCGGCACCTCCCGGACAGGTATCTGCCGGACAAGGCCATCGACGTCATGGACGAGACCGGGGCCCTGCTCAGCCTGGACATCCACAAGCGCAAGCGGAAGCAGATCACGCCCAAGGACATCGAGAACGTGGTGGCCGGCATGGCCAGGATCCCCATCCAACGGGTAAGCAGCTCGGATCGGGAGAAGCTGCACAACCTGGAAGGCGATCTTTTGAAGTATATTTTCGGCCAGGACCAGGCGGTCCGCTTCCTGGCTCAGGCCATCAAGCGCTCCCGGGCCGGTCTGCGGGAGGCGAACAAGCCGGTGGGCAACTTCCTGCTGGTCGGTCCCACCGGAGTGGGCAAGACCGAGCTGTCCAGGCAGCTTGCCGATCGCCTGGGGATTCACTTCCAGCGTTTCGACATGAGCGAATACATGGAGCAGCATGCCGTGGCCCGCTTGATCGGCGCTCCTCCCGGCTATATCGGATTTGATCAGGGCGGGCTGCTCACGGACAGCATCCGCAAGCAGCCGCACTGCGTGCTGCTTTTAGACGAGATAGAAAAGGCCCATCCGGACTTGTTCAATATCCTGCTCCAGGTCATGGATTACGCGACCCTGACCGACAACGCCGGCCGCAAGGCGGACTTTCGGCACGTCATCCTGCTCATGACCTCCAATATCGGGGCCCGGGACATGAGCAGCCAGAATATCGGGTTTGGCCAGGAAAAGGCCACGAACAGGGCCCAGAAGGGGGTCAAGGCTGCGGAAAAGCACTTTTCCCCCGAGTTCCGCAACCGCCTGGACGGGATTGTGCCCTTCAACGCCCTCTCCCCGGAGCTGATGGAGCGGATCGTGGACAAGAGCGTCACTGAGCTCAATGAGCAGCTGCGGGAGAAGAAGGTCAAGGTGGAGCTGACCCCGGCGGCCACCGCCTGGGTGGCCAGGAAGGGGTTTGATCCGGATTACGGGGCCCGGCCCCTGTCCCGGGTGGTCCAGAGCGAGATCAAGGACAGGCTGGCGGATGAGCTCCTGTTCGGCTCCCTGCAGAAGGGAGGAACGGTCACGGTGGACACCGCCAAGGATGAAGAAGGAGAGGAAGCCCTGGCCTTCTCCTACTCCTGAGCCGTGGGCATACGTGACAACGTCTTTACAAGGGCGGCCACGCGTCTGAGCGTGGCCGCCCTTGTTTGCTATGGTTCCAAGCCGGTGATCAAGGCCTGGATGGCCGGCCCCAGTATATGGTGGTTGTAGCCCCCTTCGAGCAGGGAAAAGACCTTGCCTGGACAGTGCAGGTCGGCAAATTCCTTGATCATCTTCCCTATCCGGGTATAGTCCTCTGTGCTGAGGATACCGCCCCAGTCCTCCAGATGGCGGTCGAAACCCGCGGAGATGCCGACAAGATCGCACTCTGCCTGAGCCGCCAGTATCTGCTCCAATTCGGAGAAAGAGTTCAAGTGATGATATGTTATTTGCGGATCCTGGGCGTAGAAACCGCTGGTTCCGTCCCCAAAGTGCAGATCGATGTCCACAATCACGCCTGTTTTGACCAATCCCTTGCTGCGCATGGCCTGCATGGCCACGGCCATGTTGTTGAACCAGCAAAACCCCCAGCAGGAATCCACGCTGGCATGGTGCCCCGGGGGCCGGATCAGCCCGAAGGACTGGGTCCCTGAACAGGCCAGTTCGGCTGCGGTCACTGCCCCGCCGGCGGCCAGCAGGGCTAGTTCATAGAGCTGCGGGCGCTGCTGGATGCGCTGGAGGTGCTCCCTGGTGTGCACCAGGAGGATATCCTCCTCTGTGGCCGGCTCCGGGGTTACCCAGGTGTGCCCCTGGTTGTGGAGATGGGCCGCGGCATGATCCAGCCTGCCCTTGGCCGCGGCCGGATCGGACGCGTAGACTTCCCGGTAGCGTTCGTGAAATACAATGTGCATGGTCCCCTCCTGTTGCTCGGTTTGAGTAGGCGTTCAGAGCTCCTTGAAGGAACATCGGTTTGGACACAGCTTTTCTCAGCATGATGACGATGACTGAAGAACTTCAAGGAATCAAGGCTAATCCGAGGCCGGCATCCGGCTCATTGACAGAGGGTCAGAACATGATGATAGTATACAGGTTTGGTTATGGGAACTGTGGCCCGCGCATGCGGGCAATAAAAGTGAGAACTAAGGAGAATGTATGTCTTTTCATCGCACGGTAGCATCCACGGGCCTGATCGCATTGTGTTCTTTGGGGCTGCTCCTGATCGGCTCCCTCCCTGCCGGAGCCCAGAAGTCCGAGACGAAGGCGCAATCCGAGATGGGTCAGGGAATGAAACAGGGCCAAGCCGGCCAGACTGCAATGCAGAAGAAAATGCAGAGGATGCAGGAGCTGGGCAAGGAACTCCAGTCGGTCCAGCAAAAGACCCTGGAAGATAATCCCGAGCTGCAGAAGGAAAGGGACGAACTGGACGCTCTGGTCCAGGACACCATGGACGAGAACATGGCAGAGCAGAATGTGGACATGGAAGAGCTCAAGTCCATGCAGTCCAAGATGCAGTCCAAGGACATGTCTGAAGAGAAAAAGAAAAAGCTGCAGGCCAAATGGGAAAAGAAGGTGAACTCCTATCAAAAGGCCCGTTCGCAGACCATGAGCAATAAGAAGATCCAGGAAAAGCAGGAGCAGTTCCGGGAAAATATGATTCAGGCCATGAAGGAAGAAGAGCCCAAGACTCAGAAGATGCTCGATGAGCTGGAGTCCCTGCAGCAGGACATGAAGTCCATGCGGCAGCAGATGATGCAGGGCCAGGGACAGGGCCCCGGAGGCAAGAAGAACTAGCGGCCATGGATGATTCTTGGTGGTTAAAGCCCGGCACGCAGGAGCGTGTCGGGCTTTTCTTATTCGGTTGTCGAAGAGTTTTTTATTCCTTGTCCCCTGTTTTTTCTGATCCCTGCGGCTTGAGCAGGGCGAACAGATCCAGGGGGATGGGCAGGATGGTGCTGGCCTTGCTCTCGTAGGTCATCTCCCGCATGGTTTGCAGATAGCGGAGCTGCAGGGCCTGGGGGTATTTCTGGATGATGCCCGCGGCTTCTGCCAGCCGATTGGCGGCCTGATACTCGCCTTCGGCGTTGATGACTTTGGAGCGCCGGTCGCGCTCGGCTTCGGCCTGCCTGGCCATGGCCCGCTGCATCTCCTGGGGCAGGTCGATGTATTTGACCTCCACATTGGTCACCTTGATCCCCCAGGGATCGGTGTGCTCGTCCAGAATGGACTGGATCTGATCATTGATCTGGTCCCGGTGGGTCAGGATCTCATCCAGTTCAGCTGCGCCGCACACGCTGCGCAGGGTGGTCTGGGCCAGCTGGGAGGTGGCGAACATGTAGTCCTCCACTTCCAGAATGGCCTTGACCGGATCCATGACCCGGAAGTAGATGACCGCATTGACCTTGACCGAGACGTTGTCCTTGGTGATCACGTCCTGGCCCGGGACATCCAGGGCGATGATCCGCAGGGAGACCTTGATCATCTTGTCGATGATCGGGATCAGGATGATCAGCCCCGGCCCTTTGGCCTGCAGGACGCGGCCCAGCCTGAAGACCACGGCCCGCTGGTACTCGTTGAGGACCTTGATGGCCGAGAAGAGAAAGAGGACGACCAAGACGATGATCGGCGCGAAGGTGTACAATGTCTGCATACGCTTCTCCTGGGGTTTTTTGTATGTAAAACTGTTATGAGTTAATAGTTGGGATAATCCAAATCGCTATCGGTCTCGGTATCGAAATCGGAAGAATACGTCATTCGGTGCAGCAGGAACCCTCAGTATATGGATATCGATCCCGATCCCGAAGAAAGAAAATCAGGTTCTTCGACGTAGCGTGTGGATTTTTGGAGTTTGCCAACTCTTATGTATGCAATTCCACTTTCTGGGTCGAAGAGCCGAAAATCACAACAATCGGTGTCGGTATCGAAATCGTTTGCATGCTTTGGTAGCGCAAGCGTGCCCGCTTCGGGCATGTCGATTTGTAAGGGAATGAACAGGGGGTCCAACCCTGATGTGCGACCGGGGTCAGGTAGACAGCAGGCGTTGAGGTCCTGAACGAACACGGAAAACAGCATTCAACTCCTGAGAGCCTCCCGAACCTTGGCGGCCAGAGCATGAGCGGAAAAAGGCTTCTGCAGGAAGCAGACCGTCGTATCCAGCCCTTCATGGCCAAGCACCACGTTTTCCGTGTATCCGGACATGTAGATGACCTGGAAATTTGCGCCCAGGGCCTGGATGGACTCCACCAGCTCCCTGCCGTTCATCTCCGGCATGACCACATCGGTGAGTACAAGATCGATCTCTTTTCTGCGCTTTTTGCAGAGCTCGAGGGCTTCCGGCCCGCTCCCTGCGGTGAGCACGGTGTATCCGAACCTGCGCAGGCTGGATGCGACGATCTCGCGCACACTTGGTTCATCTTCCACCACCAGGATGACTTCCCGGCCGTGGAGATCGGGGGACACAGCCGGGCCGGCGTTGGCTTCCGGCTCCGGATCCTGCGCAACGGGCAGGAAGATGGTGAACGTTGTTCCCTGGCCCGGAGCGCTCTGGACCCGGATAGTTCCCTTGCTTTGCTGGATGACCCCGTACACGGTGGATAAGCCGAGCCCGGTTCCTTGTCCTTTTTCCTTGGTGGTGAAGAAGGGATCAAAGATCTGGCTCTGGGTCTGGGGGGACATGCCCTGTCCGGTGTCGCTGATGGCCAGCATGACCCAGGATTGGGCAGTATGGGGAAGGGCGTCGTCCGGGGAAGCGCTCTGGTCAGGTTCCGGATTTGCGGTTTCTATAGTCACCCGTCCCCCGTTGGGCATGGCGTCTCTGGCGTTTATGACCAGATTCAAGATCGCCTGCTCCATCTGTCCCGGATCGGCCTTAATCGGCTTTAGGCCGGGCATGAGCCGGGTCTCCAGGGTGATGTGTTCACCTATCAAACGGCGGAGCATCTTTTCCAGTTCCAGAATCAAGTTGTTCAGATCCAGAACCTCGGGCTGCAGGATCTGCTTGCGGCTGAAGGCCAAAAGCTGCCGGGTCAGGTGTCCGGCCTTTTCTCCGGCCTCTTGAATCTCCTGCAGTATGGAGTAGAGCTCCTGGTCCGGGGTCAGGTCCATGAGTCCGATTTGCGCATTGCCGGTGATGGTGGTCAGCAGATTGTTGAAGTCGTGGGCCACCCCGCCCGCCAGCCGGCCGACAGCCTCCATCTTCTGGGCCTGCCGAAGCTGCGTCTCCAGCCGCTCCTTCTCGGCCCGGTTCTTTTCTCGTTCAGAGACGTCTCGGATAAGGCCGATGCGGCCGGCTACCTCCCCAGCATCCTTGTGTAGAAAAAAGATGTTTGTCTCCCCGGGGAAGATCTGCCCGTCTTTGGTCTTGTACTCCAGAGTGCAGATGAAACGGGGGGAGCTGCTGGTGCTGAGTTGCTTGGCCATCTCCTGATCCTTGCCCGGATCTGCATAGAGCAGGCCCGGCTGCCGCCCCCTGATTTCTTCCAGGGTGTAGCCGAACAGCTCAGTGAAGGCCGGATTGCAGTCAATGATCTTTCTATTGGTGTCGGTGACCAGAATGGCGTCCCGGATGCTGGTGAACAGTCTGCGGTAGCGGCTCTCGCTGCTTTTCAGGGCCAGCTCGGTCTGTTTGCGTTGGGTAATATCCTCGTAGACCGCGACCACCTCCCCGGTGGGCAGGCGGTAGACAAAGTTCTCCCGCCATCCGGTGATCCTTTGGTCCGTGTATTCCGAGATCGGGTGGTGTTGGGGGACTCCGGTCCGCCATACCTGGCGCAGGACATCCAGCAGGCCGAACTCCTTGACCCGGGGAAACACATAACTCAAGCGCCTGCCGAGCACATCCTCCTTGCGCAGGTTGTCGATATTTGCCCCTGCGGTGTTGAGATCCAAAAACTCAAAGTCGTTGCCTTCATCCACGGCCCGATACACAGCCACTCCGCTGTTCATGTGGGCAAACAGTTCCCGGAACCTGGCTTCATTCTCCCTTACGGCCTGTTGCATCCGGTACTCGTGACTCACGTCCCGGAAGACCAGGACCACTCCCAGGATGTTCCCAGCGCTGTCCCGGATGGGCGCACCGGAATCCGCTATCTGGTACTCATGACCGTCCCGGGCCAGGAGCTTGGTATGGTTGGCCAGCCCGACGATCTTCCCGGTGCTCAGGACCTTGTGCACCGGGTTGTCCGCTTTCTGTCCGGTCCGGGCATTGACAATGGAAAATACCTGATCCAGGGGCTTGCTCGCGGCCTGCTCCAGGCTCCAGCCGGTCAGGGCTTCGGCCACCGGGTTCATCCGGGTGACCCGGCCCTCGGTGTCTGTGGCGATGACCCCGTCCCCGATGGATTGCAGGGTCACCCGCAGGCGTTCTTCATTTTCAGTGATGGCCCGCTCTGTCTTTTTTCGTTCGGTGATGTCCTCCATGAAGGCCATGGTGCCTATGGGCTGTCCCCTGTGGTCGGAGATGGCGGCTGTGGATAGGCTGACTTCGATCAGTCGTCCGTCTTTTGTCCGCCGAACGACCTCGAGTCCGGAAAAGCCGCCTTCAGTAAATATTCGGCGCCGAATGGCCGCTGATTCCTCCTGCTTTTCCTCCGGGACAAAGGGCAGGGGCCTGCCGATGACTTCCGCGGCAGTCCAGCCCAGGACCTTCTCGGCGGCCGGGTTCCAGGTTAGTACCTTACCGTCCATATCCATGCTGAAGACCGGCAGGGGAGAGCTTTGCACCATGGCCCTGTTGATCTTTTCCAGGTGGCGTTTCTGTTCCTCCTTCTCCCTGGCTGCAAGGAAGAAGCTCACGTTTCTGGCCAAGGCGTCCAGGAGGTTGCGCTCTTCCTGCAGAAAAGGCCCTTCATCCCGTGGCGGCATCTCTTGCAGATAGCAGACCTGCAGAAATCCCATTGGCTCGGTGTCCAGCACAAGATCGGTGGTCTGGGTCCACTGGGTCTTTTGAAACTGATCGGTTGTGTACTCCCGGCCTTTCCACACCAGACGGGCGCAGGTGATCTCCGGATACTGCCAGGCCGGAGGGATGAGCTGGACCGTGCGGCGACAGAGCGTGGATTCGGAGATGTCCGTGCCGGCACAGAGCCTGGAGAGCTCATACAGGCAGGTCAGCTCCTTGATCCGTTCCCGGAGCTGGCCGTTTCTCTCCTCCAGGGGCTCCCGGGCTTGGCTGGGTATGTCCGCATCACTCATCAGTCACCTCATACGCGGGCAATGTATCCAGAGAGAACTCCTGATCGTGAAACAACTTCAGGCAGGCATCCACCACCTGGGCATCAAACAGACTGTTTCGGAGTCGTTTCATCTCCTGCAGTGATCTTTCCAGACCCAGGCTCGGACGATAGGGCCGGTGGGAGGACATGGCCTCGACCACATCGGCCGCAGCCAAAATCTTGGCCTCAAAGAGGATATCCTGTCCCTGGAGGCCGTAGGGGTACCCGGAGCCGTCCAGGCGTTCATGGTGCTGCAGGACCATGGAAGCGATGGGCCAGGGAAAGGAGATGTCCTTGAGGATGTCGTATCCCACCTGGGGATGGGTCTTGATCAGGGCGAACTCGATATCTGAGAGCCGGCTGGGCTTGCTCAGGATCTCGGCCGGAACCGAAACCTTGCCCAGGTCGTGGATCAGCCCGGCCAAATAGACGCCCTCGCTCTGGTCTTCCGAGCACCCCAGCTCCTGGGCCAGAGACCTGGCCAGCTCTCCGACCCGGCGCTGATGCCCGGCTGTATAGGGGTCGCGGAACTCCAAGGTGTTGGCCGTGGCCAAAACCACACCGGTCAGGGCCTGGTACAGCTCTGAGGTCCTTTTCTGCACCTGCTGCTCCAGATCGGTGAACCGGGCCCTCTGCTTGGCCTCCAGCTGTTGCCTGCGAAGGGCGTTAAAGATGTGGATGACCACCTCATTGACCTTGAATGGCTTGATGATATACCCGTACACCCCCATGTCCAAGGCCTCTTGGGCTGTTGCTGCGTCGTCTTCTCCGGAGATAATGATGATGCCGATATGCGGAAAGTGTTCCTGCACCCAGTGAATGAGCTCCATGCCGGACTCACCCGGCAAGTACAGGTCGCTGAGCAGAAGATCAAAGGCGTCGCTGTGCATTAGCTGCCTGGCTTCTTGCGCATTCCTGGCCGCAACACTTGTCCCTCCGGCTTTTTGTACAATCCGCTGCAAGGTCTTGAGTACTGCCGGCTCATCGTCAACCAGGAGAATCTTGGCCTGCTGCATGTCGGATGCGTCCTTGGCTACAGGTGGAACCAATTCCATACTTTGCAAGGTAGGCTTTACCCTACGTCAGAGTGTGCACAGACTCAAGCCCCATCACCAACGGCAACGATCTTTTGCAGCAGTTGAACCGGCTGGAAGGTGAACCTTGTGACTCTGAGGGCTGGCGTTCAGCTATAGCCCAAGGGTCTTGACTTTATGCAGGGTTTTGAGTTCGGGCAATTTCGGCTGGAGGTGGGGAATACGGTGGGAAACAAAAAAAGGGGCTATGAGCAGAACTCATAACCCCTTGAAAAAATGGCGGAGCTGACCGGACTCGAACCGGCGGCCTCCGGCGTGACAGGACACCGCAAAGCGCATGTCGCCGTAAAAATGCGCATTGGATCGCATGAAAAAGTGCTGTTTTGAGCCAGGTTGTCAGAAAAAAGCCGTCCAAAAGCCATCCACTTTTAACCCGTCTTTTTGATTACCTCTTCCGAGTCATTTCCCGGACTGTTCACCTCCAGCCCCACCGGATAGATCTCCAAATCATTACTTGATACCGGTTCCAGGAACGGTTGCAGCCGCTCCGGATCTTCCACGCTCCGATCCAGCCACAGATCAAAATCCGCCTCCCTGATGATGATCACCGGCATCCGGTCGTGCAGCTCGGCCACGGCCTCGTTGGCCCGGGTGGTGACAATGGTGCAGGAGTCGATTTTTCTGTCCGCTTCCTCATCCTGCCAGTGCTCCCACAGCCCGGCAAAGGCAAAGAGGCCCTCGTCTTTGGGCCGGACGCAGTACGGCTGTTTCTTCTTTCCCTCTGTCCTTTTCCACTCAAAAAAGCAGCTGGCCGGGATCAGGCAGCGGTGCCTTTTGGCCGCGGCAAGAATCGTATTCATTTTTTCCGAGTGAGCCATCTCGAAGGTATAAAAATTTGATAATATATGATTTTTTTATTTTTGTTGACATTATATGTTTTATATATACAATATGTACAAAATGAACATTTTATACATTTGAGATGCTTATTATGATTAATAAAATCACAACTGCGGACGCCAGAAAAAAATTCTCAAACATTATCAATAGAGTCGCTTTTGGCGAGGAATCCTTTGTTTTAACCCGAAGAGGAGAGCCGATTGCCGCTCTTGTTTCTTTGAAGGAGCTCAAACTTCTGCAAGAGATAGAGGACCAGATTGATATTGAGGATGCGTGGAAGGCAAAAAAAGAGCCTGGAGACCCAATACCTTGGGATGAGTTAAAAAAGGAACTCGAGCTTTGAATTATCGTATTGAGGTCAAGAGGTCGGCGGCAAAAGCGCTGAAGAAAATACCAAAAGCTGATCAAAAACGCATAGCCGATAAAATCGACAGCCTGGCTGAAGACCTACCAAATCCTGATACAACCAAAATGAAAGGCAATAATCCTTTTCACAGAATCCGTGTTGGAGATTATCGAATAATCTATGAAATCCAAGAAGAGATCCTTTTAATCCTGGTTGTGAAAATCGGCCACCGCAAAGATATATATCGCAATCTCCCCTGAATTTTCCCTTCTCTGCCCTGGCCAAAACAAACTACTGCTATGATCCGGAGTCCAACGCCGAATGGGAGGAGCTGATAAACAAACACCCCAATGACATGGGCATCCAGGCCCTGCATGCCCTTCGAATCGGGCTGTGTCAGAAGGTAGACAATGATGTGCTCACCATCAGGGAGGCGACCAGGATTTTTGAAGACATGCGTGAGGCCCTGGTCAATCGCTGGGAAATGGAAGAGAGGGCTGAGCAGAGGATGAAAGAGAAGGAGCTTTGATTATAAAAAGAGCTTGACCCTTCACAGACCAAGACAAACCCCCGGGCCGAAGCCCGGGACCTTATGCCTACGCCCTGCCGGAGCCGACAAGCGCCTGCCGCACATCCGGGGGCGGGCCCATGGAGCACACCGCCCCGCCCCGGGCCACCTCCTCGGGCACCGACTCTTTTGCCACCGGGACCGAGACCCACCACATGCCGCCGCCTTTTCTCATGCGCACGCCCTTGCACACAGGGGGGAGCTGAGGAGCTGCATACACGGCCAGCCGCCTGGCCAGGGCAAAGGACCGGAACCCCACGCAGGCCACATAACCGGTGATGGAGGTATTGGAGAACCGAACGGCAAATGCTGAAGCCGACCACCTGCAGCTGATGCGGGAGAGATGAGAAACCGTGAACATACGCGCCTCCTTGGTTTGCTGAGCTTAAAAAACTTTTTCTGGCCAATCTTGAAAAGTGGTTTCCAAAGTGGAGGCGGACGGAAATGCAAGGAGGATCGTACTGGACCGGAGCAGAGCGGAGGGAAGCACGAAGTATCCTTGCATTTTCGGCCGCCGGAGCTATCCTCCACGTCGATTGGCCAGAAAAAGCTGACGCGTAGCCACCTTATTTTCTTCATCTTCCTGGCTTTCATTCTTTGCCTTTTGGCTTGCAGTCAGAAGACAGGCGGGTGCCCGATGGTATATCCTCGTGCGCTCGCGCGCTTCGCGGTTAAAAGTCTGCTGATCATTGCTGTGGTCTTTTTCCCGGGGAGGCGGGTGGGAATATGGCCTGATCTGGGCCTGAAGCGAAGGCATGCGAGCCCTCTGAGGTGAAGCGCCAAAGCGCAAGGCACGCACAGCCTGGGTGGGTCAGGGTCTTCATCAGGGGGGTTGGGTGGGAATAGATATCATGGTATTCAGCGAAAGTCCGGAGAGTCTACACCGGCCGGGCACAGCAATGATATACCGATCCCGGCCGGTGTCAGTCTCGGAGGACTTTCGCTGCACCTTACCATTCTTTTCTGGGCCAACACTCACTACACCCCCCGGACCAGAGCGAAGCAGGACGCTGTCTGGACCTGTCAGCAGGGCCAGTCCGCGGCCTGTGGAGCGGGATCAAAAACCTCATACGCTCAATTGCCCTTCTGGGGGATGGCTGGGCGGGAAGAGATATCCTTGTCAGAAGCTGCCTGGCACCTTGGCTTTTGCATGCCCGGCTGGCGCAGGGCCTTGCGGACATTGCAACCTGGCCTGTGACAGCCGGGCGTGCAAAGAGCCGTGCCAGGACAGCCACATTATCCGTCTTCCTCTTTGTCTTTTCTTCAAGGCCTGCGCATTACCGCAACCCAGTGAAGGCCCTGGCTGGGCTGGGCAGGCATCGCGGGTCTTCGTCACGCGAGCCTGAACAGCGCTGCCAGGGGCGTAGCGAAAGACTTTGATCCCAACCTTCCGTGTTACCCTCTCTTCAACCAACCTGCGGAATGTCACAACCCAGCGAAGGGCCTGGCGGCACTGCGTAGGCATCGCGGGCACCAATCCCGCGTAGCCCGGAGCAGTGCTGCCAGGACCGAAGCGGAGAACCAAACCATACTCCTGGGAATCACTAACCTCTTCGCTCTTTTCTCTGGTCTTTCTCTTCCTCTTGTTCTTTCTCTTTGTACGGGCGCACGGATTACCCCCACACTTGCGGATTCACCCCAAACCAAACGGTAGCAGTGCTATTTTCTTCGGGGAGGCGGGTGGGAATATTATTGATGTGCCTGGAGCGGAGGCAAGCGAGCCGTCTTCGGCGAAGCGCCGAGCGGAGGGCACGTACCACACGTGGGTGGGTCAGGGTCTTTCTCAAAGGGCGGTTGGGCGGGATTCGATATCTCGCTGACCAGCGAAAGCCCGGAGAGTCTGCACCAGCCTGGCCCCAAAAAATATTATTGACCCAGGCTGGTGTCAGTCTCGCAGGGCTGAAGCTGCACCTTATCCTCTTTTCCTTGCCAGCCCCATGAACCTGCCCGGACCAGAGCGGAGCTGGACGCTGTCTGGGCCCGGCTGCGGGACCAGTCCGCAGCCAGTGGAGCGGGAATTTGCGACCAGCTGTACAAGAGCCGTGCATTTAGGGGTGGCGGACGGGAACAGATTTAGGAGACACGGCCCGTCAGGCGTAGGAACGCTGGTCAGAGTTGGTACCTGATCCCTACCTTATCTGACCGGCGTTGGCCGCCTGGTGGGCCGGCACCTTATTTGTCTTTCATTTGATGAATCACCCCTTAACCAAGCGAAGCGTCACGCGGTCCGGGTCCGGCTGCGGTCCCTGGCCGTGGGGCGCGTAGCGGGAACATCACCGGATCGATGAAAAACCGGTTAGAGGGGTGAATGGGCGGGAGAAGATATAACGATGATCAGCAAAGCCGCCGGCCTGGCACCGGTCACGGGCACAACCAAAAGACTTATGATCCCTGACCGGGGCCAGGGTTGGCTGGCTTTTGCTGCACCTTATCAGCTCTTGTCCTACCTTGGAATTACCGGTAGCTGAAGCGGAACGGCACGCGGTCTGGGTGCGTCTGCGCGCCCAGTCCGCGGGCTGTGGAGCGGGGGAATTAGCACAGGCTGGTAAACAACCGTGTCTTATGGGGCGGTGGGCGGGAAGAGATTTCGTTTGATCAGCGGAAGCCCGGAGAATCTGGACCCGGTCAAGGGCACAGCAAAGACTTACCTGATCCCTGACCGGGCCAGTCTCGGAGGGCTGTAGCTGCACCTTAGCTTCTTGTTGATGACTGATGAAACACCTGGATCAGAGCGGAGGTCACCGGCCGCTGTTCGCTGTCTAAAGCCTGAGTCTCCATGCCGACTAGCGAACAGGGGCCGGGGGCCGGAGCGGGACTTGAGCTTGGGCTGTTGAAGCACCACCCCTATGGGCGCCTAGCAGCGGTTAGGGTCGTTAGCAGATTTTGTCCTTGCCTGGACGGTTCTGGGCTCTTGGGTGAACCAGGACATTATTTGTCTTTTGGTGGCCAAGGATGAGATCAAAGCCTGAGCTTAGATGTTCACGCCATCTGGGTCTGGTTGCCGTACCAGACCAGCTGCAGCGATGTATGCTGTCCACTGGAAGTAGTATTCTTTTATCTTTGGGGAATGATGGTTGGTTAGATGTACTGCGATGGTATCGCAAAGCCACAAAACATAACTATGAGTCCAGCTTAATTTGGTGGAATCAATAGAACATGCCGCGATGAGCCAAAAACCTCAGTTTCTGCTGGAACGAAATGTTATGTTTTCATGAGTAGACATAATTTATTTTCATTTGCTATGTGCGCTGCTGATAACAAGGATTGCAATAAGGGCGGGCTCCAGCAGGAATAGGGTTGGACCGGACAAATACTCGGCTGCAATTCGCGCATTTATAGCTGTGCATGCCTTGGATAATCTTCTCTGTCACATCTTGCAGATAAACTGGATCCAAAGCAAAACTAAAGTTGCTTAAGGAGAAAGATGTTTGCCTGTGTTCAGCCTTCAACTCATCTGGGTGAGTTGTAGCCAAGAACACGTTTTCAGAATACGTGGGATAGGCCACCTTAATGGCGGGAAGGATATCGGAGTCTCCTGTCAATACAACATGATAGTCATCGGGCCTTGTTATGGCGGAACGTACAAGGAGAGCTACCACTGCAGCGTCAACTTGTTTCTCCTGATATTGACGATTCATCAACTGTTGAATGATGTAGTCACGTATTGGAGGCCTGAAGACTGCAGATTCATTGTATCCCGCATTGTCAACGGCATTACGGACCATACGTTCCCTGGCATTGACGTTCTTACGAGTTATTTCGATGTTCTGCTCAGTAATATCGTCAAAGCGATTCGGCCAGTCATCGAAAACGTCTGGTAAAGCGAAGATCGACGTTGCTATAAAACATTCTCCTATCGAATCGCATTCGGTCGAAGCGCTTTGCGCATGGGACAGCAGAAGCTTGTTCAGTTTATCGAAGTCCAGTTTGAAGGGTCTGGTGTCATCTTCAGTAGTTCGAGACAATACTCCACCAGCCTGGCAAACCTTGAACAGCCACGAACCGTCGATGAATATGTTCAGATGTGACAATTTCGCCCTATCCTTCGTCGTTTTAGTGTAATAATCATCATACCTGTAAGGGCGCAGGCACAACGAAGCATGGAAAAAGCTTTTTCATAAAATAAGAATACTAGCTTGTGGCTCTAGTTATGTTGTCGGTGCTCAGAACGAGCCTGGCAGCCCTTAACCTGTCAGTGAGCTTCGGCACAGTCTCCGAATGGTATATAGAGTATTCCTTGTACTTCGAATGGTACTTCGATGTGTCCCCTTTTGCAGAATTGTGATATTTCCCTGACCGACGACGGATATTAGCATCCCCATCTCAAGGACAATATTTTGGTGTGCGTGGGTTTGTATGATTCTAGGTAACTTTATCAGTTTATTTACTTTTTTTCTTTGGGGTCTGAGAAAGCGTACTGCCAGCTGCAGATTTTGATGCTTTTGTCATTGACCACCCCAATGGAGCCACCCATGATCGGCTAATCGGGCCACCCTATGATCGCCCTAATGGGGCCAGTTTTAAGTGGCCATCTTGAGGTTGCGAACCCCCCATTTTTTAGGCTGATTTTTGGCTTTTTTCCACCTCTTTTTTGAGAGCTTGGTTTGGCTTTGGTTTCCTGTAGCTGGGCCCATCCAAATAGACCAGGTAGGCATCATGCCGGAGTCTATCGATGGTAGCTGATCCCAAAAGCTTGTTTTCAAAGGCCCGGTCCCATTCCTGGAAATCAAGGTTGCTTGTAATGATGGTGGATGCATGTTCATATCTTT
>NZ_JIAK01000024.1 GCF_000620765.1 Desulfovermiculus halophilus DSM 18834 | reverse complement strand
CAATAACGGCAGGAAAGGGTTTTGAGCAGGTGAAGGCACATGACTTCCAGTCTTGCAATCCTGTGGAAGCCATGGTAGTAAAAACTTCGTTGTGGTGGGCTTCCGGATTCGTTCGGTTGGCCACGGAAAAGGCCCGGAGGTTTCGGCTCCGGGTCTTTTTTTTTGTCAAAAACACTGGGTACGGTGAATGTATATCAGGAAGACCAGAAAAGTACACGAACCAGATGCACAAGAGGAAGGAGATATATTTTGCTTCACAAAAGGGGAAGTAAATAAAGAAGAAAGGAGGGTCTGATCACCGCCCTGGGGGTCCTATTTCAAAAGCCTTACCTGGGTCCGCTTTTGGCCGCCTTTGACATTGTAGCTCCAGATGTGGGAGGACTGAGGGAAATTATAGCCTGCGATCTGGACGGATTCCTATTGACAGATCATGTTCCGGAACTTTTTGCAGGAAAGTGTGTGGAATTATATAAAGATCATCAGTTAAGAAAAAAAATTGGAAATGCAGCCAGACTAAAAATTATTGATCAATTTTCAGTTAATCACATGGCAGAAGGATATTATCGACTGTATAATAAAATTTTGACTTCTTCGTATTAATACATTTATCTGATATGAATATCTCGATTTGTGCTTATTATTAATATTAATACATGAAAATATATTATTTAGTCTGGTAGAAAAAACGAGAGGCAGTTGCAGCTGCCTCTCGTTTTTTTCTCAATAGATGAAGATTGTTCTCAAATCAATCCCACGTTATCTTGAGGATAATTGAAGATCAGATGGAGCTGGCAAACTGCTGGTCTCTTCCTCCGAGTTCGGCGGCACATATCCTTCATATACGGTTATTTCATCAAGATATTGATAGAACCCCTCATCTCCTCTTTGATCAGGTAGAAACCTGATATCCTTTACAGATGTATCGTGCCCATCGACCAACTTAAGATCAGTTGCACGAAATACAAGATTGTCATTTAGCCATACAGTATATTCTCCATCATATGTACTGTCATTTGATGGATATTTAATATGAACTCTTAAGTTATACCATTTGTTGTTCTCTACCCATGGAGACATCTTCACAGCTATATGCGACTCATCATTTTCCCCGTCGCCAATAGCCGTATATGTTCCATCTCCATTACTTTTGGCATAATATGAACTATAATCTTTTCTGTCATAGACTATGTCTCCAAATTCAACAGTAGAAACACCACCTGATCTAGAATAAAAATAAGAATCAAAATGATGTGAAAGTATAGAACCAATGGAATACGTAGAGCTATCCGAATTGTTGTAGACACGAAGAGATTTTATATTTGCCCCGGCAACAGGTAGATCACCGTCGCCTCCCGTAACATGTATCTTTTCCCAATAGTTTATAGTTACTTCCTCTGGATAGTCATCGACAAAATGAATGGTTATGGGTGTATAGGCATGCCCATCTCTTGCATCCGAACGAGCGCAGTAGCTTCCATCTACACCTTCTTGGGCCAGATCCCTTTCGGAGCGTGGATCCGTACTATAGTCCAGCCCATAACTTGCTGCTGCACTTTGCCATCTGTCCAGTTCGTCTCCAGATCCGGTGTCGAAGTCGCATGAAAACAGAACTTTATTTGCCTCTGCTGGCGAGCTGAGCGGTGAAAGCAGAATCAAAGAAAAGAGCGTAAGCACGCAGATAGGGAATATAGTTTTGCGTTTCATTATGATCTCCCAATAAGTGAACTTGTTATGAGTGTTGTCAGGGATATCGTCTATGTCTTCGACACAGGTTTGGAGCCACGCCTGCAGTGGCTCCAAACCTGTCCACGGCGGAAAATAATTTTCCGCACTGCCTTAGTACGTTATGCAAAAACTATGAAACATTCTCCTTATTAGTACACATCACGTGCGACAATTCCTACCTCAGCAGCGCTGGCCCAGGGATTGCCGTTGACTTCCGAGAGGCCGACCAGCTTAACGTACTGCCCGGTCTTCCCGGAAAAGGTGACCTGTTTTTCATTTTCTCCGGCTTGCCAGGAACCGCTGCTCACTGGGCTGCCCCAGGTGTAGCCGTCCTGGCTGACGTAGATCTCATAGTCCTTGATCATCCCGTTCTCATAGCCGTCCTGCCGGGGCAGGTAGTGCAGGCCAACAACTTCCCGGGATGAGCCCAGATCGAGGATGATTTCATGCGGATAGTCCGGTTCGGCGTAGTCCCATTCTGTATGCCAGAAGGTATCCTCATTTCCGTCAGCTGCGTTTCTGGCCGCTCCGTCCTCCCCGTATGTTTCCTCGCTGTCTGCCGAGAGAACACGGAGTTCATCCTGCGGAACCACTTCGGCAGAACCGCTTTCCTCATCTGAGCTGTCATCAGGGGAGGTTGTATCCCCAGACTCATCAAACCCGTCGTCAGTACCAGAGCCCGCGCTGAGAACGGTAATTTCCGCAGCGCTGGCCCAGGGATTGCCGTTGACCTCCGAGAGGCCGACAAGCTTAACGTACTGCCCGGTCTTCCCGGAAAAGGTAATCTGTTTTTCATCTTCTCCGGCCTGCCAGGAACCGCTGCTTACCGGGCTGCCCCAGGTGTAGCCGTCCTGGCTGACGTAGACCTCATAGTCCTTGATCATCCCGTTCTCAGAACCGTCCTGCCTGGGCAGATACTGGAGTCCCACGACTTCCTGTGCGGACCCCAGATCGATGACGATCTGATGGGGGTAATCCGGCTCGGAGTAGTCCCATTCTGTATGCCAGAAGGTATCTTCATTTCCGTCCACGGCGTTCCTGGCCGCCCCGTCCTCGCCGTTGACTTCCTGGCTGTCCACGGAAAGAACGCTCAGCTCGGACTGGGATATGGTGTCTCCGGACGAACCCTCAGTCGTTGAATCATCATTTGAGTCAGAGCTGTCCCCGGTATCTGAGGATGTATCTTCTTCTGCCTCGGTTCCCAGGAGAGTGATCTCCGCAGCGCTGGCCCAGGGATTGCCGTTGACCTCCGAGAGGCCAACCAGTTTGACGTAACGGCCCACCTTGTTCTCAAAAGTCGTTTGGCTTTGTTCAGCGGCCGCAGTCCAGGTCCCAGTCTGTACAGGATCGCCCCAATTGGACCGGTCCGAAGTCACAAAGATTTCGTAGTCGGCGATCATGCCGTTTTCGCTTCCATCCTGGCGGGGAAGATAGCGCAGACCAGAAACATCGTATGTGCCCCCGAGGTCGATAACAACCTCATGGGGATAGTCCGGTTCGGCATCGGACCATTCTGTATGCCAGAAGGTGTACTCATCCCCATCTATGGCATTGGCCACGGCCCCGTCCTCGCGGGCTGTTTCTTCGCTGTCGGTGGATAGGATGCGCATTTGGGCCTGGGGAACCAGCTCGATGTCCGAGTCGGCCTGGAGTGGGTCTGATCCCTGAGATACTTCTTCGCCGTCCTCGGTGCCGTCCCCATCCGTATCTGCTGAGGTTGGGTCGGTGTCATATGTGTTCACTTCTTCGCCGTCAGTCAGGCCGTCCCCATCTGTATCCGCAGTATCGGGATCCGTCCCGTGCGTTTCCTCCTCGGAATCCGTGAGCCCGTCTCCGTCCGAGTCCAGGCTGTCCTGATCATCTGCTGATTCCGGGACATTGTAGTATACATGGCTGGAAAAATCACTCTCGTTTCCGTCAGCATCAAAGCTGGTGGCCGTGAATCCGTAGATTTGACCTTCTTCCAGCCCGGATATCGTGCATGTTGTCTGATCCCGGTCGGTAACCGTCTGATCCTCCTGGACCGTATAGGAAGTTCCCGAGGGACCGTAATAGATATTGTAGCCTTCGACTCTGCTGTCATTGACCTTGTCCCAGGAGAGCTGCACAGATGCGGCATGGCTCCCTGATGAAGCAAGGAAAAGGACCGGAATAGCGAGTAGCGCAAGGTAGCGCCTCATGTTTGATTTGCGGACTACACAGTGAGTACTGAACATTCTTGCCTCCAATAAAGATTTCATCAACTCCAGACTGCAGGGAGTGTGGTGGTCTCGCTGCATGACTGGCCGGCCTGGAACCAACTAGCTGAACAAACAGACGATAAAGAGATGCTTGTCCTCCACTTGTTTACGGTTGTGTCAAGAACACCGACCTTGTCGGCAGGTACAAAACCACGCCGGCGCCTTGCCAGCAAAATGCAGACCAAGATATAATACACTGGAAAAAATGTATTATTTATATTATCAAATATATCGAAGTATTATAAATAAAATAATAATATCGAAGGCTTGTAATGGTACTCTCAGACGTATGGGCAGGAAAAAAGTCGGCTCATTGACTGAGGGTCATGTCAAGAAAGTGAGACGATTAAAAGTAAAGGGGAGGGGGAATGGCCAAGATAATGATTTAATAAGAGATTTTGAGGGATAAACTCAAGTAAGTGCAGGCAACCAATCAAGGTCATCCGGCTGACTCTGTTTTCTGTCCACGGCTTTGGTGCCTTGATGAGGAGTGAGGTGGTATTGGCTCAGGGGCGTTCCTAGTCAGGGCATGAAGGCCTGATCCTTGGTGTTTGATGGGGTTTCGTGCCAGTTCCTATATGTCGGTGTGACAATCAGGCTTGGGCGGTCAGCAAAAGGGCTTGACATCCGGAGCTCAAAAAATTACCACAGTTCTTCAACGGGACGTAGCGCAGTCTGGGAGCGCACCTGAATGGGGTTCAGGGGGCCGGGCGTTCAAATCGCCCCGTCCCGATTCAAAGAAAAAAGGGGGATGCGATTGTATCGCATCCCCCTTTTTTTGGGGCCTATCCACGCTTTTTACCTGCACTTTCTTTTATTCCCTTTTTGTGCGGCACGGCAAGCAAAAATTTTTCCCGCTTATCTTCCATTGCACCTTATCAAGAACACGAATAATATAGTCATGTTCTACGTTTTCCAGTAGCTTGTTTGTTCCTGAATCACCCCACTTTTTGCCCTCATGAGTGAGCTTATTCCGTCGGATACCCTGAACCATAGGCAACTAAGGATACAATGTGCACATATTGGAACATCGGGCCCTGCGGGGACCCAATTATTACAGCCGGTATTTAACAATATTCATGCGCCTGGATATCGGCGATCTTGAAGACCGGCCAAGCGATCAGGTCCCGGGAATAGCAGAACGGCTGCAAAAACTTCTGCCCGGAATCTATGAGCACCGCTGCTCAGTGGGTGAGCGGGGCGGATTTTTGCAGCGGGTCCATCGCGGGACCTATGCCGGACACATGGTTGAACATGTGGCCATAGAGCTGCAGAACATAATCGGCTTTTCAGTGGGCTACGGCAAGGCGGTGGACACCAATGACCGCGGTATTTACGTGGTCCTGTACCGTTACCGCGACGAGGCCTGCGGCCTGGCCGCTGGCCGTGAGGCTGTTCAGATCGTGGACTCCCTCTACCGGGGTCAGGATGTGGATATGGTCGCTGTTGTCGACAGGCTCAAGGAAGTCCGGGATGCGAACATGCTCGGACCATCCACAGCCTCCATTGTAAAGGCCGCCTTGGCCAGGGACATTCCGTATTACCGGCTGTCTGAGGAAACCAGTTATATCCAGCTCGGCCAGGGAGTGCTTCAGCAGCGGTTTCAGACCACAGTGACCTGGAAGACCGGGATCATCGGACACACCATTGCCGACGACAAGGACTGGACCAAGCAGATCCTCAGGGACGCGGGCATTCCTGTCCCCCAGGGGTGGGTCTGCTATACTTATGATGAGGCGGTGGAGGTTGCTGCAACAGTAGGGTATCCGGTGGTGACCAAACCGCTCAGCGGCAATCACGGACGCGGGATCACGACCAATATATGCAATGAAGCTGAACTGCGCCAGGGATTCGAGGCCGCCCTGCACCACCATGAGTCAGTGGTGGTGGAGACCTCTATCAAGGGCGAGGACCACCGCCTGCTGGTCATTGACGGCAAGCTGGTGGCAGCAGCCCGGCGGCGCCCGGCCCATGTCCAGGGCGACGGCCGGTCTACGCTCAAGGAACTGATCGACAAGGAGAACGCGGACCCGCGCCGGGGAGTGGGGCATGAAAACCTGCTGACCCAGATCCACATCGACGAGCAGACCGAGAGGCTGGTGGAGCAGGCCGGGCTGAGGTTTGACAGCGTGATCCCCAAGGACGAGATCGTATGGCTGAAAACCACGGCCAATATATCCACCGGGGGAACGGCCACTGACTTGACCGATGACGTGCATCCGGAAGTGAAATACGCGGCCGAGCGCATGGGTCGGCTGATAGGACTGGACATCATTGGTATCGATCTGTTGGCCGAGACCCTGACCAAGCCTCTGGAGCAGCAGTCCGCCGGGGTGGTCGAGGTCAATGCCGGGCCCGGCTTCCGCATGCACCTCTCGCCCACACACGGCCAGGGGCGGCCGGTGGGCGAGGCAGTGGTGGATATGCTCTTTCCGGATGGCGGAGACGGCCGGATCCCGATCACGGCCATCACCGGGACCAACGGCAAGACCACGACCACCCGATTGACCGCGCACATGCTGCGTCAGGCCGGGCGGCAGGTGGGCATGGCCTGTACAGGGACCATTGAGATCGACAATCACATCATCATGCGCGGCGATTACAGCGGACCCCTGGCCGCCCAGACCGTGCTTAGGGAACCAACCGTGGATCATGCGGTGCTGGAAGTCGCCCGGGGCGGCATCATGCGCCGGGGACTGGGGTTCGATGCCTGCGACGTTGGCGTGTTGCTGAATATTGCCAGCGATCATCTGGGGGAACGGGATATCCACACCCTGGACGAGCTCGCCCGCTGCAAGACAGTGGTTGTGGATGCGGTCAAGCCCGAGGGGTTCTGCGTTCTCAATGCAGACGATGAGCGGGTCATGGACCAGGGCACGTACTGGTCCAGGGGGCGGATCATCTATTTTACAATGGATCCGGACAGGCCAGCTCTGCGGGAACATGTGGCTGCCCACGGCATTGTGTTCACTGTCAAAGACGGCTGGATCGTCATGTGCCAGGGCCAGGTGGAGGCCCAGGTGATTGAGGTCAACGACGTGCCCATCGGCTTTGAAGGGCATGCACCATTTAACATCCAGAACGCCATGGCCGCCGCGGCAGTAGGCCATGCCCACGGGCTGAGCCTTGGCGATATCCGTATGGGGCTGGCCACCTTCCATCCCACACCGGGCCAGCTGCCGGGGCGTACCAACCTGATAGAAGCCGACGGCATCCGCTGCCTGATCGATTATGGCCACAACGTACCGGCCCTGCAAGCACTTGAGCCTCTGGTCCGTGGACTGGGAACGCAGGGGCGTATCGGTGTGGCCAGCGCGCCCGGCAATCGAAGGGATGAGGATCTGATCGAGCTGGGGAAACAGCTCGGAAGCATGCTGGATGCACTCTTTGTCTGTGAGTCAGATCCGCGGGGACGCCAGCCTGGCCAAGCGGCGGAATTGATCCGAGGCGGAGCGTCCAAGGCTGAAACAGAGTGTCAGGCCCGGGTGATCATGGATGAGTATGAGGCTGTTGGATTGGCAATGGATAAGGCCTGTGAAGGGGATCTCCTTCTTTTGCTCATAGACGACATCCAGGGCACCATTCAGCGTCTCAAGGGACGCAGCTTCCGCACCGAGGCCCCGATCACTTCGTAATCTTGCCCGGCCGAGCGGGATCGGACCGCCCGGCTGATGACATGTCTTCTTGCGCATATCCCGCATACAAGACCTAAGCGCATCATACACGCCCTGTCCAGCACTTGCCGGAGGAGAAAGGAATATGAAGAATGTTTTTGTTGTTGGTCTCAACGACCTGAATGCCCAGCGGTTGAAACGGCTGCGCGGTGTGGATGACGTCGAGTTTCACGGCCTGCTCGACCCGGCGATCGTCTATGAGACGGAGAGCTTTAACATCCCGGCCATGCTGGAGGTTGCGGAACGCCAGCTTGCGGAATTTGACGGCACGGTGGATGCCATCATCGGTTACATGGATTTTCCGGTATCCACCATGCTGCCGCTGCTGTGCGCCAAGTTCGGCACGCGTTCGACGTCTCTGGAGAGCCTGCTCAAATGTGAGCACAAATACTGGAGCCGGGTGACCCAGGCCGAGGTGATCCCGGAGCATATTCCGGCTTTTACGGCATTTGATCCCTTTGACGACCAGGCCCTGGCCAAGATAGGGCAGGCCAATCTGGCCTTTCCGTTTTTTGTCAAACCTATCAAGTCGTCAGGCTCGCGTCTCGGGTTCCGGATCGATAACCCGGAAGATTTTGACTACGCCATGGAAAGATTCCGGGCCGAGATCGATTCCATCTCCGAACCGTTCAACTTTGTCCTGAACCAGATTGATCTGCCGGAGGAGATACGGGCTGTTGACGGCGGTTTCTGCATGGCCGAGCAGGTCATAGGCGGGCGGCAATGCACCCTTGAAGGGTATGTGTATGAAGGCGAGGTGGTACCCTACGGGGTCGTGGACTCCATTCGTTACCCCCAGGTTTTGAGCTTCTTTTATTATCTGTATCCTTCGAAATTGCCTCAGCATGTGCAAAACAAGATGGGGGATTTGGCCAAAACCATCATGAACCACGTAGGTTATGACAATTGCGGATTCAATATCGAGTTTTTTTGGGACGAGGTGCAGGACCGGATTTGGCTTTTGGAGATCAACACCCGGATAGCGCAAAGCCACTGCGATGCCTTTGAGAAAGTGGACGGGGTGAGCCATCAGCAGGTGACAGTGGACTTGGCCCTGGGGCGAAGACCTGATATGCCACGGGGCGAAGGCGGATATGGAGTGGCGGCTGAGTTCTTTTACCGGGTGTTCTTCAAAGACGCTACAGTGGCCCGGGCGCCAAGCCCGGAGGAGGTTGAGGCTGCCGCAGCCAAGGTCCCGGGCACGACCATAATCCCTCAGGTCAGAGAGGGCATGCGGCTTTCCGACCTGCCTGAGCAGGATTCCTACAGTTATGCTGTGGCCTGCATCTGGATGGGAGCGAACAAGCAATCGTCGCTGCTTTGGAATTACGAGCGGGTGCTCAAAGGCCTGGAATTTGAGTTTGTGGATATTGAAGAGTAGGCACTCGTACCCCCCATGCCTGCGCCTTGGCGGGCATGGGGGTTGTATAAGACGCTAAGGACGCTGATCCTTTGTTCAGATGCTGAAGACATGGAAACTCAAAGCATAGGAGATGTACATGCAGGAGGTGGTCATTGTCAGCGCGTGCCGGACAGCGATCGGGACATTCGGCGGGACTCTCAGGGATGTGAACGGAGCGTTTCTGGGCAGCGTGACCATGGGGGAAGCAGTCCGCAGGGCGGGGATCGATCCAGAGATAATAGACGATGTTCGCTACGGCTGCTGCATGGAACACCACAATACATTAAATGTCACCCGGGTAGCCGCCTTGATGGCCGGCATTCCGGAGTCGGTCCCCGCGGCGACTGTGAACCGGGTCTGCATCTCCGGAATGGAAGCCGCCCTTTCCGGCATGGCCATGATCCAGGCCGGGATGGCCGATGTGGTTGTGGCCGGCGGCATGGAGCACATGTCCGGGGTGCCGTATGCCCTGTCCGGGGCCCGGTGGGGCTACAGGCTGCAGGACAACACTGTGGAGGACGCCTTGATTCATGCCCTGCACGCCGGGTCTCACCTTTTGCCCTTGGGGGAGGACGCGCCAGTGGATCTGACCACGTCCCCGGGAAAGGATCTGCTGGGCAAGCCCTACATCATGGGCCATACAGCCGAGTTCGTGGCCGACAAATACGGCTTGACCAGGGAGGAGATGGACGAGGTCGCCCTGCGCAGCCACAACAACGTGCAGCGGGCGAATGAACAGGGCGATTTCGACCAGGAGATCGTGCCCGTGGAGGTGCCCAGGCGGAAGAAGGATCCCATTGTCTTTGCCAAGGACGAGCATTTTCGTCCCGATCTGAGCATGCAGGACCTGGCCAAGCTGCCGCCGGCCTTTCTTCCCAAGACCGGAAAGGTCACCGCCGGAAACGCCAGCGGGATCAACGACGGCTCTGCCGGGATGGTCATCATGTCCGCTTCCAGGGCCAGGGAGCTGGGGCTTTCCCCTCTGGCCACCATCAAGGCGGTGGGCAAGGGGGCGTGTCATCCCTCGGTCATGGGCCTGTCCCCTGTGCCCGCGGTCCAGGATCTGGTGGGAAAGAGCGGCTACGAGATCGCGGACTTTGATCTTGTCGAGCTCAACGAGGCCTTTGCCGCCCAGTATCTGGGCTGTGAGCGGGAATTGGGCCTGAACCGGGAACGCACGAACATCAATGGATCCGGGATAGGCATCGGCCATCCGGTGGGGGCCACAGGGGCCAGGATCATGGTCACTTTGACCCATGCCCTGCGCAAAAGCGGCAAGAATTTGGGGCTGGCCACCCTGTGCGGAGGCGGAGGGGTGTCCATGGCCTGTGCTTTGGAGATCAACGGATAGATAGCAGACGATGCATAAGGCCATCTGGGAATCTGGCATAAAGAGCGTGTCAATCTTCCTGGAAAGGTGATATCTCTCCATGACCATTCCTTTTTTCCAAAACACGGCCCGTCCCTGGGAGCCCTGGTGGAGCATTGGGCGCTACCTGCTGCTTGTAGGCGTTATTATCTGGCTGGCGGGCCGCGGGGCCGAAAATCTAGGCTATAATTGGCAATGGTATCGGCTTGATGATGCCGTGCTCTGGTTCCAGGATGGCCGCCCGCGGGCCGGACCACTGCTCATCGGTCTGGCCATGACCTTAAAGATTTCCGGTGCCGCTTTGATGGTGTCCCTGGTGCTCGGGCTGGCCACCGCCCTGTTGCGCCTCCTGCCGTCCGCCGTCGGCCGCTTGCTGGCCAGGGTCTATCTGGAGCTGGTCCGCAATATCCCTTTGCTTATCCTTATTTTCTTTATCTACTTTGTCCTGGGGCCCTTGTTCGGTCTGGGCCGTTTTGCCTCCGCAGTCCTGGCCCTGAGCCTTTTCGAGGGGGCGTACGTTTCGGAGATCTTCCGTGGAGGCATCGTCTCCATCCACCGGGGGCAATGGGAGGCGGCATACAGCCTGGGTCTCTCCACCTGGGATATGTATGCTCGTGTGGTCCTGCCCCAGGCCCTGCGCCGCATTATCCCGCCCTTGACCGGGCAGGCGGTTTCCCTGGTCAAGGATTCGGCTCTGGTCAGCACCATATCCATCTACGATTTGACCATGCAGGGGCAGGCCCTGGTGGCTGAAACCTTTCTGGCCTTTGAGGTCTGGTTTACAGTGGCCGGGATGTATCTGGTGCTGACCATATCCCTGTCCCTTGCAGCCCGGGCCCTGGAACGCAGGCTGGCTGTGCGCTATGCCGGATAGTCACTCAACCATGGACTCATTGCAGTTACATCATATTATGCATCAGGCCAAAGACGCAGATCAGGCAATTATCCAGGCTACAGGGATCTGCAAGCGCTTTTCGAACGGGGTTGTGGCCTTGGACGGCGTGGATATGCAGATCGAAAAACAGGAGGTTGTCGTGGTTATCGGGCCCTCCGGGTCGGGGAAATCCACCCTCCTTCGCTGCTTGAACGGATTGGAGACAATCGATGCCGGATCAATCGTCATCGACGGCATCCCCCTGGACCGCAAGGCCAAGAATCGTTTGCTGATCCGCACCGAGGTGGGGATGGTCTTTCAATCCTTCAATCTCTTTCCCCATATGACTGTCCTGGACAATATCACCCTCGCCCCGCAAAGGGTGCGCAAAATGCGCCGCGGCCACGCGGAAGAGTTGGGCATGAGTCTCTTGCAGAAAGTGGGCATGGAGGATAAATACGATACGTTTCCAGCCCAGCTCTCCGGAGGCCAGCAGCAGCGGGCGGCTATTGCCCGGGCGTTGGCCATGCGCCCGGCAGTCATGCTTTTTGACGAAGCAACCTCGGCCCTGGACCCGGAGATGATCGGCGACGTCCTGCAGGTGATGAAGGACTTGGCCCGGGAAGGAATGACCATGGTTGTGGTCACCCATGAGATGGGGTTCGCCCGGGAGGTCGGGGATCAGGTCATCTTCATGGAGGACGGAAAGATCGTGGAGCAGGGTCCGACCGAGCATTTTTTTCAGCACCCGGACCATGAACGGACCCGGCATTTTTTAAGCAAAATTCTCTAAGCACGGAGGAGGACTGATGGCTGTGCGGATGCTGCGCGTAACGATACTTGGAGTATGCATGGTGCTGGGGCTGGCCTTCATGGCCCAGGCCAAGGACGTACGGACTGCCTTGAGCCAGGAAAGCACCCTGGAACAGATCCAGCAGCGGGGCGCCTTGCGGGTTGGGTTTTCCACCTTTGTTCCCTGGGCCATGAAGGACAAGGAAGGCGATTTTATCGGGTTTGAGATCGATGTAGCCAGGGCCCTGGCTGAAGATATGGGGGTGGAGCCGGAGTTTGTGCCCACCAAATGGTCCGGAATCATCCCGGCCCTGCTGACAGGGAAGTTCGATATCATTATCGGCGGGATGGGCATTCGTCCGCAGCGAAACCTGAAGGTGAACTTCAGCATCCCCTACGATCACTCCGGAATGTCCATTGTGGCCAACAGGCATGTAGCCCCGGGATATGACAGCCTGGATGACTTCAACAAGCCCTCGGTGACTGTAGCGGCCCGGATCGGGACCACAGCGGCCCAGTCGGCAAAGACGCATTTGCCCAAAGCCACGCTGCGCCTGTTCGATGACGAGGCCCAGGCCCTGCAGGAGCTGCTGACCAAGCGGGCCCATGCCCTGGTGGCCAGCCAGCCCCTGCCTGAACAGCAGGCCATCAAGTATTCAAAGCAGCTCTATCTGCCCCTGGACGGAGAGACCTTCACCACCGAGCCCATCGGCTTTGCCGTACGCAAAGGGGACTACGACTTCATCAATTTCCTGAACAATTGGATCCGGGTCAAAAAGGCCGAAGGATGGCTGAAAAGTCGGCACCAGTATTGGTTCACCACAATGGAGTGGAAGAGCAGGGTGCAGTAGAGGTCAGGGGTCAGCACCGCCTCTGAAAGGCTGGTTATCTGTTATTGGGTATTTGGTATCAGCAGGTTACAAATCATAGACGGCGTGAATCCGTCCCTGATTTGTAAGGGAGCGAGGCGTGTGGCACCGAGGGGTCAGCTGGACCTGGCTTGATTCAGCGCTACTTTTCTTTGTTTTTTGCGGCCTTGCATGGCTGGGCAGCATTGCGGCCGGAGGACTGACCTACTCCTGGCAGTGGGAGGCCATACCCCAGTTCATTCTCCGCTGGGACCAGGAATGCGGGCACTGGGTGCCGGGTGTGCTTCTCCAGGGCCTGTTCACCACCATCCGGCTCAGCTTCTGGAGCACGTTCCTGGCCCTGTGCATTGGGGTGGTCATGGGCATGTTCCGGGTCAGCCCCAGTCTTTTCAAGCGGCTCGTGGCCCAGACCTATGTTGGGCTGAGCCGTAACCTGCCTCCCCTGGTCCTGGTCTTCATCTTCTACTACTTCTTTAGCGATCAGCTGCTGCCCAGCCTGGGCCTGCAGGATTTCCTCAGCCGGCAGTCGGAAGGCATGCAGCTGATCGTGTCCTGGATCTGGGCTGATCCCGCCGACATGCTGGTTTTTATCGCAGCAGTGTGCACCCTGGCCCTGTATGAGGGCGCCTACATTACAGAGATCGTTCGGTCCGGCATTGAATCCATTGAACGCGGTCAATGGGAGGCGGGCCATGTCCTGGGGCTGTCTTCCCTGGATCAGTTGCGTTTCGTCATACTGCCTCAGGCCGTGCGTCGGGTCATTCCTCCTCTGACCGGGCAGTTCATCTCCACCATCAAGGACTCGGCCATTGTCTCAGTCATCTCGGTTCCGGATTTGACATTTCAGGGAATGGAGCTCATGGCCGGAACCTTTTTGACTTTCGAGGTCTGGATCACGATCACCGGGATGTACTTTCTGCTCACCTTCGCCTGTTCTCTGGCCGCCCGCAGAGTGGAGGTGAGCATGCAAAAGCGGGAATAGAATGGACAGCGGTTGCGGGCAACCGCGTCCTCCTTACCAATCCACATGTCTGCCAAAGCGCAGGCACGCTTGCCCTAACGAAGCATACAAACGATTTCGATACCGATTGAAAGTGGTTACCCATTGTTGTGATTTCCTTTCTTCGGGTTCGTAATCCCTATCGGTATCGGGATCGATATCCATAAACTGCGGGTTCCTGCTGCACCGAATGACACATTCTTTCGATTTCGATAGCGATCCCGATTTCGATTTGGATTCTCACAACTATTAACGAATAACAGTTTTTAAGACAAATCCCCCCTCGAATCTCCCTGGCTGACCTGGACGCCTCGCAAGGCCATGCTCCTCTCAGCCCTCATTCCCCCTGCACGAATACCCCAGAGTTGATTACCCGGGTCAGGTTCTTGACAAGAACACTGTGTTCGGGTAGTGCACACAATCGTGCATATAATGCACAATATGAAGTTATTTTCCAAATGCACAATATGCACAAAGGATCTGCGCATGATCGAGTTTCGAGTGAGTTCCCTGGCTCAGGCCTTAAACGTCCATCGGAATACGGTCCGGAATTGGATCAAGGGCGGCAGGCTTCCGGCTGAGCAAACAGTCGGCAAGCGCTATTTCGTGGCCCTGGAAGACTTTGTCCGTTTTTGTGCCCGGCAAAAAATCCCGGTCCAGCGGATCGAAGAATTTGTTCCGGAAAAAAAGCGGGAGACATTCTATAACCTTCTGGAATCTGGAAACGACGAGGTGCGTATGCCCACAAATCCTGTAGGCGCGGCCATGGTTGTCGGCGGGGGAGTGGCCGGCATCCAGGCCGCTCTGGACCTGGCTGAAAGCGGATATTATGTGTACATGGTGGAGAAGAGTCCGGGAATCGGCGGGGCCATGGCCCAACTGGACAAGACCTTCCCCACCAACGATTGCGCCATGTGAATTATCTCCCCCAAGTTGGTCGAGTGCGGTCGGCACTTGAATATTGAGCTTTTGACCCTTTCCGAAGTGGTCGATGTGCAGGGGAAAAAGGGCGATTTTACAGTCACGGTGAAAAAGCATCCCCGCTATGTGGACATGGAAAAGTGCATAGCCTGCGGGCTGTGCGCGGAAAAGTGCCCCAAAAAGGTGGACGATGCCTTCAATATGGGCCTGAACAAACGCAAGGCGGCCTATATTCAATACGGGCAGACCGTTCCTTTGAAATACGCCATCGATCCTCAGCACTGCATCTATCTGACCAAGGGCAAATGCCGTGCCTGCGAAAAGTTCTGTCCCACCGGGGCGATCAATTTCGAGGACCAGGAGCAGGAGGTGGACATCCAGGTGGGGGCCATGATTCTGGCTCCGGGCTTTGAGCCCTATGATCCGACTGGGATGGACATATACGGCTACGACCAGATTCCGGACGTTGTGACCAGCCTGGAGTATGAACGGCTCCTCTCCAGCTCCGGCCCGTGCATGGGCCACCTGGAGCGGCCGTCGGACAACACTAAGCCGGAAAAGATCGCCTGGATCCAGTGCGTGGGCTCGCGGAACACCAACCGCTGCGCCAACGGATACTGCTCCAGCGTGTGCTGCATGTACGCCATCAAGCAGGCCCAGGTCACAGCCGAGCATGTGCACGGGGACGCCCCGGAGCAGCGCATCTTCTTTATGGACATCCGGACTCACGGCAAGGAGTTCGAACGCTACTATGAAGAGGCCCGGTCCAAAGGCATCGATTTCGTCCGCTCCAGGCCGCACACCGTGCTCCCCGGGCCCAAGAACCAAGGCGCGGTCCTGCACTATGTGACCGAAGACGGAACCGTGCACGAGGAGCACTATGATATGGTGGTCCTGTCCGTTGGCCTGGAACCGGCAAAGGACGCCAAGAAGCTGGCCCAGATCGTCGGCTTTGATCTGGATCATTACGGGTTTGGGGCTGGAGGAACATTTTCCCCGGTCTCCAGCTCTGTGGACGGCGTGTTCCTCACCGGGGCCTTTGAAGGCCCCATGGCCATTCCCAGGTCAGTGACCCAGGCCTCCACCGCCGCGTCTGAGGTGGCCAAGTCCCTTTTGCCGGCCAAGAACTCTCTGACCCAGGACAAGACCTACCCCCGGGAGATGGAGATCGGCGGGCAGGAGCCCAGGATCGGGGTCTTTGTCTGTTCCTGCGGGATCAACATCGCCGGGGTGGTGGATGTGCAGGAGGTGGCCGAGTATGCCCGCGGCCTGCCCTATGTGCAGTTGGTGGAGAACAATCTCTTTACCTGCTCCACAGACACCCAGGAGCTTTTGGCCCAAAAGATCAAGGACAACAATCTGAACCGGATTGTGATTGCCGCCTGCACCCCCAGGACCCACGAGCCCCTGTTTCAGGACACCCTGAAAGAGGCCGGGCTGAACGCCTACATGGTGGAGATGGCCAATATCCGGAACCACAACGCCTGGGTCCACCAGAAGGAGCCGGAAAGAGCCACGGCCAAGGCCAAGGATCAGGTCCGCATGGCGGTGGCCAAGGTCACCCGCAATCAGCCCCTTTCCGAGCTGGAGGTGAACGTGACCCAAAAGGCCCTGGTCATCGGCGGGGGCGCGGCCGGGATGACCGCCGCCCTGGAACTGGCGGACCAGGGCTATCCCGCGGTGCTCATCGAAAAGAGCGGGAGCTTGGGCGGCAATGCCCTGCATCTGGGGCAGACTGAGAGCGGGGAGGACGTCTCGGCCTGGGTTCGGTCTCTGGTGCATAAGGTGGAGAACCACCAGGACATTCAGGTCTGGACCAAGGCATCCGTGCAGTCCACAACCGGCTCTGTGGGCAGCTTCCAGAGCCAGGTGGATGTGGCCGGAGAAAGCAGGACCCTGGACTATGGAGCGGCAGTTGTGGCCACCGGGGCCCGGGAGCATAAGCCGGAATCCTATCTGTACGGGCAAGACGGCCGGGTCATGACCCATCTGGAGTTCGACCGCCAGCTTGTTGAAAATCTGGAGCAGACCGCTCAGTCCAAGGGCGTGGCCTTTATCCAGTGCGTGGGCTCCCGGATTCCGGAACGGATGTACTGCAGCCGCATCTGCTGCACGCACACCATGCAGTCGGCCATCGGCCTGAAAGAACGCAACCCGGACCTGGATGTCTTTGTCCTCTATCGGGACATCCGGACCTATGGACGGCACGAAGACCTGTACACCAAGGCCCGTGGGCTGGGAGTGATGTTTATCCGCTACGACCTGGAAAACCTGCCCCAGGTGGAAGCCGGAGAGGATGAGCTGCAGGTGGAGGTTTTCGATTCCATTTTGCAGCACAGAGTGCGCCTTGAGGCCTCTTATCTGGTCCTGGCCACAGCCATTGTGCCCAGCGACAGCAGCGATCTGGTCAGTCTGTACAAGTGCGGCCTGAACCAGGACGGCTTTCTGAACGAGGCCCACCCCAAGCTGCGGCCTGTGGATATGAGCGTGGACGGCCTGTTTGTCGCCGGGCTGTGCACCTATCCCAAGAACCTGAGTGAGTCCATCTCCCAGGCCAAGGCTGCGGCCTCCAGGGCCGGGGTCATTTTGTCCAGGTCGGTGATGAAGCTGGACGCAATCAAGTCCTATGTTACGGAGAACTGCGACGGATGCGCCCTGTGCCTGGATGTCTGCCCCTATCAGGCCATCAGCTTGGAAACGGTTTCCAGGAACGGGGAAACGCACAGACGGATTGCAGTGGACAAGGCGCTGTGCAAAGGCTGTGGGCTGTGCGAGGCCACCTGCCCCAAGGACGGGGTCCTTGTCCACGGATTCACCCTGGAGCAGATGCGCAGCCAGGTGGATGCGGCTCTCGGGGTCTAGAAGACAGAGGACTGAAGACAGAAGACAGAGGACAGAAGACAGAAGACAGAGGTCAGAGGTCAGAGGACAGAAGACCGAAGACCGAAGGCAGAAGACAGAGGGCAGAAGTATGAGGAAAGAAGACCGTGAAAGCGGGCTTTCTCTATAGTTGCAGATTCAAGAGTTCTCGATACTGAACCTGGAACATTGGACCCTGAAGTTCATAAAAATACAGCAGGGAGCTATGTATGGACGACACATTCGAACCGGTGATCATCGGTTTTCTGTGCAACTGGTGCGCGTATGCCGGAGGGGACCTGGCCGGGGTTTCCCGCATGCAGTATCCCCCGAACATGCGGCCCATCCGGGTCATGTGCTCAGGGATGGTCCCCCCCTCAATGGTCGCGGAAGCCCTGAGCAAGGGAGCTGACGGGGTCATTGTCATGGGCTGACACCTGGGTGAATGCCATTACCTGGACGGTAATCACAAAGCATTGGCCCGGGCAGAGATTCTTCCCCTTGTTCTGGCCGAGCAGGGCATCGACCCCCAGCGGGCGGCCATTGAATGGGTCTCTTCAGCCGAAGCCTCTCGGTTTGCGGAGGTGGTGACCAGGTTTACGGAAACCATCCGCTCCCTGGGGCCCAACCCCTTGAAAAAGGACCGGCAGAAGGAGGCTGCGTAATGAAGACCTTTTTTCACCTTGTCCAGGAAGTGCAGAAGCCTGGCCTGTGCCACCGCTGCGGAGGCTGCGTCACGTTCTGCACGGCCATCAATTACGGGGCCCTGGAGCTGGATGCGGAAGGCAAGCCCCAGTATGCAGATATGGAAAAATGCATCGAGTGCGGCCTGTGCTACGCCATCTGCCCGGAGATCAACGAGTTTGAAGAGGAAACCAAGCGCTTGGTGACCTGGAGCGCCCCCATGGGCCGGGTCATTGAAACCAGTGTCCTGCGGGCCTGTGACCCGCGGATCAGGGAGCAGGCCACTGACGGAGGGGCGGTGACCGCGCTGTTGACCCATCTCTTTGACAGCGGCCGGATCGACGGGGCCATCGTGACCAGGCAGGTCAACCCCTTCCAGCGCGAACCCTTTCTGGCCCTTACCCGCCAAGAGATATTGGATTCTTCGGGCTTTCACATCGATACCTCCCATGGCATGAAGCGTTTTTCAGACCGCTATCTGACCTATGCCTCCATCGAGGAGCTGCAGCCGGTCCTGTCCAAAGGACTGCGCCGGGTGGCCTTTGTGGGCACCCCCTGTCAGATCAAGTCCGTGCGCAAGATGCAGGCCATGGAGATCGTCCCTTCCGAGTCCATTGCCTACTGCCTGGGCCTTTTCTGTTCCGGAAACTTCATCTTCGGACCGGAGCAACGGGAGAAGCTGGCCGAGATCGGAGGATTCAGCTGGGACGATGTGCGCAAGATGAATATCAAGGACAGCTTTCAGGTCCATCTGCAGTCCGGGGAGGTGCGATGCATCAATCTCGATGAGCTGGACTTCATGAAGCGGGTGGCCTGCCGCTATTGTCCGGACTATACGGCCGAGTACGCGGACCTGTCCTTCGGGGGACTGGGTGCGGATGAGGGCTGGACCACGGTCCTGGCCCGGACTCCCCTGGGCCGGGCCATCCTGGCCGATGCCAGGGGCGAAGCCCTGGAGGATTTCGATCATCGAAACAACCCCAAGTACGCCACCCAGGCCTTTAAGGCTGCCCTGAGCTGGACCGAGCACAAAAAGTCCAGGGCTGAGGACAACCGGCAGGAGCTGGGCCGGCCACAGGTGCGGCTGAAGGGTTGAAAAGATGCTCAGTTGACGGTGGTCAGTGGTCTGACCGGAAACCGAAGTGAGATTTTGCAGGCCACTGTTGACAGACCACTGCCAACAAGTTGCTTAAATAATGGAGAACCCAATGAGCATACAAGTAGCTGAGGAATGGCTGAATGCTTGTTCCGGATGCGAGATCTGCCTTCTGGATATGGGCGAACGTCTCCTGGAGGTTTTGGAGCATTTGGATTTCGTGCATATCCCGGTGCTCATGGACCATAAATACTATGGCCAGACCGGCCGGGAGAAACACCTGTCCGTCCCCAAGGCTGATGTGGGGATAATAAGCGGCGGGATTCGTAACGAGGAACATCTGGAAGTGGCCAAGGCCATGCGCGAGCAGTGCGACGTGATCGTTGCCCTGGGGACCTGCGCCACCCACGGAGGTATCCCGGCCCTGGGCAACTCCTGGACCTCGGAAGAGATCCTGGATCGTTACTACCATACCGAGAGCACTGATCCCTGCCGGCAGTATCCGAGCAACGGGGTTCCGCCCCTGCTGGACCGGACCTATGCCCTGGATGAGAAGATCGCAGTGGATATGTACCTGCCGGGATGCGCCCCGCATCCGGATCAGGTCTATGCCGCGATCATGGCCGTGGTTCAGGAACAGACGCCGCAACTGGCCGGCTTGAGCGTGTGCGACACCTGTCCCACCCAGCGGGAAGGAAAGGGCGATCTGAAGCGTTTGCGCCGTTTTTTGCAGAATGCCAAGTACACCCCGGAAGAGCCCTTGGACCACATGCGCTGTCTGCTGGAGCAGGGACTGCTGTGCATGGGGCCGGTTACCCGGGCCGGGTGCGGCGGTGAGGCGGGCACTCCCAGATGCATTGCCGCCCGGGTCCCCTGCCGGGGATGTTACGGGCCGGTCAAGCCGGAGTCGAATCAGATGCTGGATATGCTGGGCGCCCTGGCCTCAAACCGGGTGGATATCCAGTCTCTGCCCGAATACACATCACTGCTCAGGTTTTCCGGGGCCCACAACCTGTTGCACCCCAAAGCTTCCAAGGAGCGCTCATGAGCGAAACCATCAAGATATCCCCTCTGACCCGCATCGAGGGGCATGCCTCCATCGCCATCCATTTGGACGATGCCGGGGAAGTGGCTGACACCAAGCTGCACATCATGTCCCTGCGCGGGTTCGAGAAGTTTGTGGAAGGCAAGCCGGCCGAGGAGCTGCCGCGGATCGTGAACCGGATATGCGGGATCTGTCCCTGGCATCACCATCTGGCCTCGAACAAGGCAGTTGACGGATGCTTCGGGGTCACTCCCCCTCCTGCGGGCAACAAGCTGCGCGAGCTGATGCATACAATCGCCCATGCCGAGGACAAGCTTCTGCATTTCTTCTTTCTGGCGGCGGCGGACTTTGTTTTGGGACCGAACACGGACTACCAGGCCAGGAACGTCATCGGCCTGGCCAAGGCCAACCCCGATCTGGCCGGCAAGGTGGTCCGCATGCGGCAGAAGGCCAAAATGCTTCTGGAGCGCTTTGCCGGCAAGGCGATCCATCCAGTGGCCGGTGTGACCGGAGGGTTTGCCAAGCCAATGACCGAGGAGGACCGCACGGACATGCTGGCCCAGGTCCAGGAGCTCCTGGACTTCGCCCTGTTTACCATGGACTTTGCCAAGAACACGGTCTTTCCCCAGTATCTGGATCTGATTCAGTCCCTGGGGAAGATTCAGACCGGGTTCATGGGCACGGTGGACGATGCCGGCGGGCTGAGTCTGTATGAGGGCAAAATCCGGCTCATGCGCCCGGACGGGACCTATGACGATTTTGCCCCTGAAGCCTACACCGAGCATATCGGGGAGCATGTTGCCGATCATTCCTATGCCAAGATCCCCTATGCCAAGTCCTGGCAGGAAGGAGTGAGCATGGATCTGGACCGGCCAAAGGGCATGTACCGCTCCAACTGCCTGGCCCGGATGAACGTGGTGGACAGCATCCCCACCCCCAAGGCCCAGGCCGAGCTGGAGGAGTTCCGGGAGCGCTTCGGACGTCCGGCCCAGGCCACCATGCTCTACCACTGGGCCCGGCTCATCGAGGAGGTCTATGCCTGTGAGCACGCTTTACAGCTTCTGCAGGACCAGGACATCCTGGACCCGAACGTGCGAACCCAGGCGGAACCGAAGGCCGGCCGGGGAGTCGGTTGTGTGGAGGCCCCGCGGGGGACCCTGATTCACGACTATTCCACGGACGAGAACGGCCTGATCACCAGGGCGAACATGATCGTGGGCACCACCCACAATATCGGGCCCATGAACATGAGCGTGCATCAGGCGGCCAGCTCGCTGATCCACGGGGGGGAGGTGAACGAGGAGATCTTAAACTCCATTGAGATGGCGGTCCGGGCCTACGACCCGTGAATTTCCTGCGCCACCCATCGCCTGGACGGCGATCACCTGACCACCATCACTATCTACGACACCAAAAATAATGTGCTCAGGCACTGGCCAAGCTGAGCTTTGTGCAGCGCTTGGAACCCAAAAAGCCCGGTTGTGAGACCGGGCTTTTTTGATTCTTCGTCGTAGCCTGTGTTTGGAGTTGGCCACCTCTTCTGTGTGCCCACTTTCGACCCGCTATTTTCTAAGTCCCGCCAAAGGGGGATCCCTGCCCCTTTCTGAGTCCAAGAGCCGCTTTTTTATGGGTTGCAATGCTGGACTTTTTTGAGCACAAAGAAATATCCATGCCAAGCCAGGATGCAGGAGATTGTATCGTTCCCACGCTAAGCATGGGGGGTATCGGGAGTGCTCCTGCGGTCTGTACTGCAAAAACAAAGCCATAAATAACGATTTCCAAACGGTTCGCGGGAACCAGAGGGGATATCAATTCCTTGCACCAGGAGCTCAGACATGGACCTGTCCAAGGCATTCACCGCATCCAGCACCCGGCACCCGGGGAAGACCCTTGCACTCATCGCGGCGCTGACCGTGTTTTTGGCCGCGCTGGCCGTATTGCCGTCCCTGTTTCCCCAGACCTTTTCCTTCTTCCATCCGGTCCGGGTGGATACGGATCCGGAAAACATGCTCCGGCAGGACGAGCCGGCCCGGGTCTTCCATAACCGGATGAAGGAGACCTTTAATCTCAACGACATGATCGTGGTCGGGGTGGTCAATGAGGAACATCCCCAGGGGGTATTTAATCCCGAAACTTTGCACCGGGTGCATGAGCTGACCGAGTTCGCCCAGGGCCTGCGCGGGGACGCTGTAGGCGCTGACGACCCTCAGGCCGGGGTGGTCCGGCCGGACATCATCGCTCCGTCCACAGTGGACAACATCGAGCAGGCCGGGGTGGGGACGGTGCGCTTTGAATGGCTGATGAGCTCCCCGCCCCAGACTTTCGAGGAAGCAGCCCAAATCCGGGACAATGCCCAGCGCATCCCTTTTCTGGATGGAACCCTGGTTTCTGAGGACGGTAAGGCCCTGGCCATCTATCTGCCCATTACAGCCAAGAAGCTGAGCTACGATATTTGGTCCCAGCTGAATCAAAAGATTGAAACCTTCAGCGGAGAAGAAAAGTGGCATATCACCGGTCTGCCGGTGGCCAACGACGTGTTTGGAGTGGAGATGTTCAAGCAAATGGCCATTTCCGCTCCCCTGGCCATGCTGGTCATCTTCCTGCTCATGCTCTTCTTCTTCCGCCAGGTCCTGCTTATTATCTCGCCCATGATCGTGGCTCTGGTCTCGGTGGTGGTGACCATGTCCGCCTTGGTTGCCTCCGGTAATACCATCCACATCATGAGCTCCATGATCCCCATATTTATCATGCCCATAGCGGTGCTGGACTCCATTCACATCCTGTCTGAGTTCTTTGACCGCTATCAAAGCACCCGGGACCGGGTGCAGACCATCAAGGGCACGGTCCAGACCCTGTTTCTGCCCATGCTCTACACCTCGATAACCTCTGCGGCCGGGTTCGCCTCCCTGGCCTTGACCCCCATCCCGCCGGTCCAGGTCTTTGGACTGTTTGTAGCCCTGGGCGTTCTTTTGGCCTGGGCTCTGACCCTGACCGTGATTCCGGCCTATGTGATGTTTATTCCGGAAAAACGCTTGCAAAATTTCGGGACCGCACATACCGGGGAGACAGCTGAACCACGGGATATACTGACCCGAATGCTTCAGCTGGCCGGGGGCAGCACGTACCGCCGGGCCAAGGTTTATCTCGGATTCGCCGGCATTCTGGTCGGGATAGGCCTGTATGGCATCAGCCTGATCCAGATCAACGACAACCCCACAAAATGGTTTGAAAAAGATCACTCCATCCGGGTTGCGGACCGGGTCCTGAATGACCATTTCGGCGGGACCTATACGGCCTATCTCTGTCTGCGTCCTGAAGCGGAAATGCCTGGCCCCAAGGACTATGTCCCCGGGTTCATCTCTCGTCTGTCCACCTTTGTGCAGCAAGAGGCCATGGAGCCGGGAACTGAAGATCTGGAAGAGGAGGTGGCCGGTAAGGCCCGGACTCTGGCTTCCGAGGTTGACAGCAAGTCCAGTCTGCTTGAAAAGCTGCGGCAATGGATAGAAGCTCATGCCGAACAGAGCAGCGGGGATACTGCCTATGCCTGGGAAGAGTTCACCTATTTCCTGGATCAGGAAGCCCAGCGGGGGGAGGTCTTCAAGCGTCCGGATGTTTTGAACTATATGGCGGATCTGCAGGCCATGCTTCAAGAGACCGGGGAGGTGGGCAAATCCAATGCCCTGACCGATATCGTCAAGACCGTGCACCGGGAGCTGCTGGGCACTGAGGAAGCCTTCTCCATTCCGGATTCCGCCCGGGCCGTGGGGCAGACCCTGGTCACCTATCAGAGCAGTCACCGGCCCCAGGACCTGTGGCACTTCGTGACCCCGGATTATCGGCGGGCCAGTCTGTGGGTTCAGCTCAAGAGCGGAGACAACAAGGATATGAGCCGGGTGGTCCAGGCCGTGGACAGCTACATGCAGGACAATCCCCCTCCTGTGAAGCTGGAAAAAGATTGGTTCGGTCTGACCTATATCAATGTGGTCTGGCAGGACAAGATGGTCAGTGGAATGCTCAAGGCCTTTCTGGGCAGCTTTCTGGTGGTCTTGCTGATGATGATTGTGCTCTTCCGCTCCGGGATCTGGGGCCTGCTGTCCATGGTCCCTTTGACCGTGACCGTCATCTTGATCTATGGGATCATCGGTCTGGTCGGCAAAGACTACGACATGCCCGTGGCCGTGCTTTCCTCCCTGACCATCGGGCTGGCTGTGGACTTTGCCATCCATTTCCTGGTCCGTTCGCGCAGGCTGCAGGAAAGGATCGGGAATTGGAAAGAGGCCGTACCCCAAGTGTTTAGCGAACCGGCCCGGGCTATACTGCGCAACGTGCTGGTCATTGCCATAGGGTTTACACCCCTGCTTGCTGCGCCCCTGGTTCCGTATCAGACCGTTGGGCTGCTTATGGCTTCCATTCTTTTTCTGTCCGGAGCAATCACCTTGTGTATTCTGCCGGCGTTGATCACAATGGGCCAGAAGCTCTTGTTTCCCCAGCAGCCCAAGCTGGCCTTCGCCTGCCGCTGCGGGACCATGGCCCTGGCCGGGCTGTGCGTCGGTGGTCTGGTGGTGGTCAATCTTATTCAGTTCGTGCGCCTGGGCTGGACCGGCTGGACAGGGATCAGCCTGGCCGGAGTGCTTATTTTCATGGGCGTATGCTGGTTTATGTCCAGGCGGGTGCAATGCGGGACGGAGTAGGGCAGGTGAAAGGTACACTGGCGTGTGGAGAGTAGGGGCGAATGATTATTCGCCCTCTTGGGCCAAGTTGGATCCTGGCGATTCATAGTTCCCACGCTCTGCGTGGGAACTTTTCGAGACGCTCTGCGTCCTGAAGACCGCTGGAGCGGTCAAGATCGGCTCCCACGCAGAGCGTGGGAGCGATAATTAATAGGCAGATTTTCATTGTTTTGCTCATCTGGGACAAAAAATATTTCAGATTTGCCGGAGGCAAAGCTGAAAAAGGAGGACCTATGATCAAGTATATGTGCAGCATATGGATAGTGGTTTTGGCTCTGGGCATGTGCTCCGGCTTGGCCTGGGCCCAGGATGCCCCTCCGGTCATGGAGATTGTGGCCAAGGCCAATCACATGGCCTATTACCAGGGGCAGGACGGCAGGGCCGAAGTGGCCATGCACATCACTGACCAGCAGGGCCGGGAGCGGAACAAGGAGTTCACTATCCTGCGCAAGGATCTGGGGGAGGAGGATACAGAGCAGAAGTTCTATGTCTATTTTCACCGTCCGGCTGATGAACGGGGCACAGTGTTCATGGTCTGGAAGCACATGGATAAGGACGACGACCGCTGGCTGTATCTGCCGGCCCTGGATGTGACCAAGCGCATCGCAGCCTCGGACGAGCGGACCAGCTTTGTGGGATCAGATTTTTACTACGAGGACGTCTCCGGTCGGGGGATTGAAGAAGATGAGCACGAACTGACCCAGGTCACGGACAACTACTATGTGATCAAAAGCGAGCCCAAGAAACCGGAACTGGTGGAGTTCGATCATTATCTGAACTACGTGCATAAAGAGAGCTTTATCCCGGTCAAAACCGAATACTACCGCGAAGACGGGACCATGTACCGGGAGATGAGCGTGCAGCAGGTGCGGGATATCCAGGGATTCACCACCATCACCAAGCAGCAGATGGAGGATCTGGATTCCGGAAGCCAAACTGTGCTCACCTACGACACAGTGGAGTACAATCTGGGCCTGCCCGAAGACATCTTCACCGAGCGCTATCTGCGCCGGGCCCCGCGGAAGTATCTGCGCTAGAATCAAATGTCTATACCTCGGATGTGGTAAGAAACACCCCCCAACCCCCCTCAAGGGGGGACCGGATGGGAGCAGGACCGGTTTGGAATGCCCCAAAGAGGTATTACCAGATTTGTACTCAAAACCCTACGGATCACAGAGTACAAACACAACACAAAATCAAAACCGTGACTGTTCTTTCACCATGTCCCTCCTTGAGGCTGAGCATAGCACACACTTGACACCGGGGCGTTATAACATACTGAAAATAAAGACTAGCTTGAGGGGGGCTGCTTTTTTTCTGTCCTCTGACTTCTGACCTCTGACTTCAACGGGATGGACATGAAGAAACGACAAGCTTTGGGCAATGCCCTCCGGAGAACAGTACAGATTACAGCCTTAGGCTGGATATGTGTCCTCTGCACTGCTTTGGGCCCGGTCCTGGCCGCTGAACCCTCACTGCCGGCCGGACTGGGAGGGGACAAAAAAGAAAAGACCGCTCCAGAGCCTCAGCTCCCTTCAGGCTTGGGCGGGGCGGCGGAGGACACAAGCCCTGAAGACGGGGAACCGGACGTGCCCCGGGGACTGTCCGGCTCTGCTGAAGAGAAGTCCAAAGCCGGCACGGACCAGGAGCAGTCAGAGAGGCAATCATCCGTCTGGGGTCAGGTCCTGGACTGGCCGGTGCATGGATTTGCCGATCTTCGGGCCGGCCCCAGACTGTACTCGGACCCAGTGCAATCCGAGGATGGGACCCTGGCTGAGGCCAGGCTGCAGCTGGAGACAATGAAATACTGGGACCAGGCCAATGCCCAGCTGGATGTCAGCTCAGACTTTATCCTGGACGGGATTGAGGAGGAGGGGGATATCGACCTGCGGCAGCTGCGGCTGACCTGGACCCCAATTTCCTCGGTGGACATTCGGGCCGGGCGGCAGGTTTTGTCCTGGGGGACCGGAGATCAGCTGTTCATCAACGATCTCTTTCCCAAGGACTGGCAGTCCTTTCTCATCGGCCGGGATGTGGAGTACCTGAAAGCACCCGGGGATGCCGTCCGGGTGGGCTGGTTCACGGATGTGGCCAATTTCAATCTGGTCTACACGCCAAAGTTCGACCCGGACCGGTATATCAGCGGTGAGCGGCTGAGCTTTTTCCACCCCGGCCTGGGACGGATCGCCGGGGCGGAGAATGAGATCCACACCCACAAGCCTGATGACTGGTTTACGGATGACGAGTGGGCTTTGCGGGCCTATAGGAACCTGGGCCGGTACACCACAGCCCTGTATGCCTATTTCGGATACTGGAAGAGCCCTGGAGGATCCGATCCCGGCACCGGAAAAAGCACGTTTCCCCAGCTCAATGTCTATGGGGCCAGCGTGCAGGGTCCGGTGGGACCGGGGATAGGCAATATCGAGATCGGATACTACGATTCAGAGCAGGACAGGGACGGGGACGATCCCTTTGTCAACAACAGCGAATTTCGCCTCCTGGCCGGGTACGAGCAGGAACTGGCCCACGAGCTGACCGGCTCGGTGCAGTACTATCTGGAGCATATGCAGGACTACAGCGCCTATCGGAACAACCTTCCTTCAGGGATGGAGGCCAGGGACGAGGACCGGCAGGTCCTGACCCTGCGCCTGACCAAGCTGCTTATGAATCAGGATCTGACCCTGTCCTTTTTCGCCTTCTACTCCCCAACGGACGAGGACATTTATCTGCGGCCCAGGGCCAGCTATGAGCTCTCCGACGCCTGGACTGCGGAGATTGGGGGCAATATCTTTGCCGGGGAGAAAGACTGGACCTTCTTCGGCCAGTTTGAGGACAACAGCAACCTGTATGCCTCCCTGCGGTATTCCTTTTGATTCCAGTTTAGGTACAGACCCGTCTCTGGCGGCTTGTTGTCTGTTATCAATTATCAGTTATTTGTAGTCAGCAAGAAGCCGCAATCTTGGTCCAGCAAGAAACTGGGGAGTGGAGAGTAAGGGCGAATAATCATTCGCCCTCTTAGGTATGCTCATCTGAATCGTGCAGAGGCCGCTTACGACTCTGCCTGGTCTGGGCCCGGTTGTGAAAACCCTGCAGCTTGCGCCTGATGCTGAATTCTACAAAGGGCCAGAATATGTTCTCCAGTTCAGTATATCGAACATTCCGGCCCCTTTCTTCGATGGTTTCCACCATATCCTGATCCAGGTAGAAGCTGTTGCCCCCGGGATAGACAATCAAGCTTCCCGGATCCGAACCCAGATCATAGAGGGTCTGGCTGACGTATCCTCCCTGGTCTTGAATCGATTCCCGGATCTGATACCAGAACCGGCCGGACCACAGATAGCGGGCCAAGTACATGTGCAGTCCTACTGGCCCAGGGTGCAGGCCTCGCCGCCTTGACAATAATTGCGGATAAAGCGGCCGAGCTGCACGGCCACATGATAGCACTCTTTGCCGCTCATACAGGCCTCCACATCCGGCTCCTCCAAATGGGTGGACAGGGTCTGCTGCCCCTTTTGTACTGTGAGCAGCCAGGAATCCTGCCCCTGATCAAACTGCAGATCCATGTTCAGTCCGTATTTTTCGATTTCCGGGAACAGGGCCAGAACCTTTTGTCGGAGCTCTTGGTCATTGACGTGCATGGGGTCCTCCTCGCCTCGATGTTATCGAATATACAGCTTGTCAGAATAAATGAGACAGCACCTTCCATCTAATATTTAATTTCAACATGAGCAAGGGGAAGAATGCAATCAACTTTGACAAGGTATGGTTTTTCACTTAGCATCTCATCATGATGTATGGAGAGGAGGTGTCATGATGCGTACCACATTGACGATTGACGACCAAATCATGGCCTTACTCAAAGAGAAGGCCCATAACAGTGGAAAGTCCCTGAAACAGGTGGTAAACGAGGCTTTGTCTCTGGGTATAAATCATTTGGAACAGCCCGATTCCCGTGTTTATTCTCTTCAGCCTGCTTCCTTAGGCCAGCCGGGCTCAGGACTGAACCTCGAAAAGGCACTGGAACTGGCTGATGAAATGGAAAACAGAGCAATTTGCGACAAACTGGAGCAGAGAAAATGATGCTGGTTGATGTCAACCTTCTGCTCTATGCTGTGAATAGCGACCTTTCCAGACATGTCCAGGCCCGGACCTGGTTTGAGCAAGCCCTATCCGGAATAGAGAGGGTGGGCTTGCCCTGGATGGTTTTATTGGCCTTTTTGCGCATCACCACAAACCAGCGGGTGTTTGAGCACCCTTTGAGTATTGAAACTGCAAGCGCCTACATCGATGAATGGCTGCAGCAATCTGTCGTAACCATTGTTGCGCCTGGCCGCGCTCACTGGAATATATTGCGCAGCTTATTGTTCCTGCATGGATCCGGGGGGAATCTGGCCACAGACGCGCATATTGCCGCTCTGGCCATTGAACACGGGGCCCGGATTTATTCTGCTGATAATGATTTCAAGAGATTTTCAGGTGTGCAACATATAAATCCATTGGCTTCATAACCAATAAGTAGAAGTCTGGACAAAGTAGTGAAGGCTGTTGCCAGTTGTTAATGATCTGAATCCTGATTTTACCTGATAGACTCAACTGCAAAAAGTCGAAGACTGGGGTTAAATACACAAATTAGAGTTTACAACTCTTTGATTTCACTTAAAACTTCCAACTTAAAACTTAACACTGCCTGCAAAAACATATTTTTTGCAGGCGCATCATCAAGGAGTACTGTATGGATTTCGTTCGGATTTTACTTGCCATTCTCTTGCCCCCGCTGGGTGTATTCCTCCAAGTGGGCATTGGGCTGCATTTCTGGGTCAATATTCTGCTGACCATCCTGGGCTATATCCCGGGTATTGTACACGCGGTCTGGGTGATCGCCAAGAAATAGCCCCAGTCTGGATGCTGCCCGGCTCGGACAAAGTATCCGTCAGGAGAGCAGGATCCATTGCCACCCAGGCGGGTACGATAATGGAGGAGAGCATGAGAAGAGGAAAATCAGTGCTGTTTTTGGTCCTGGCCTGCACTCTGCTGGTTTCAGCCTGCGGAGACAAGGCCCAGCAGGGGACTGTGGCCGGAGGCTTGACCGGAGCCTTGATCGGGTCCCATCTCGGGCCGGACGATGACGAGCACAGACGGGAAAACGCTCTGATCGGGGCCGGGATCGGAGCCTTGTTCGGGTATGCAATCGGCAATGAGCTGGATAAGTACGACCGGACCCAGATCGGAAATGCCCTGGAATACAATCCCTCATATCAGAGCAGCAACTGGGTGAACCCTGATACCCGGAACAGGTTTCAGGCCACCCCTCGTCCAGCCTATCGTTCAGGGGGCCAAATATGCCGGGATGTGGTTATTGACGCTTGGGTAGACGGCCGGCGTGAGGAGGTCCAGGCCCGGGCCTGCCGTACGTCAGACGGACGCTGGGAGCTGGTGCAGTAGCCGGTCAGAGATGCACCGGCTCTTCGACACGGAAAGGAGCGACCACAGATAGAATGGCCTTCCTCTTTTGCTTAGGCAGCGGAGGATGTGAACTGCCACAAGAGGAAGGCGCCGGCTATCACGCCCAGCTCCAAAAACGAACCGGTCTTGATCAGCCCCAGGCCGCGCTTCCATTTCCCGCCCAGGGGATGGACCCACGGGATGCCGGTTGGGGTCAGGGCATCGAGGACACAATGCAGCAGGGCCCCGAACAAGAATATCTGCAGGGGGCCGTGGAGGAAAAGCGCAGCACCGAGGTAGGGCCAGGGCCAATGGGAAAACGTGCGGTGAGCGCTGCGCCACAGTGTCTTGCTCCCCAGGGCGATGAAGCGGTCGCATATGTCGGGAAGCATGCCGCCGGCGGTCATCACGGCTGCTCCCAGGGGCGAGAACCCCAGGGAAAGGCCGAAAAAGAAATTAAACCCCAGATGTGTTGCAGCCTTCATCTCGTCCCTGGACTGAGCGATTTTCTATCGTCATATGAGCGGTGGCCATGCGAAGTACACAAAATCCGGACCAACCGACATGCCTGCCAAGGCGCAGGCACGCTTGCGCTAACGAAGCATACAAACGATTTCGATACCGATACCGATACCGATACCGACTAGGAGTGGTTACCCAATCGGATCCAGATAACTAATAACAGTTTTTCATACAACGCCAAAGGAGAAGATGCCATGAAAACGCAAGGAAAAAAAGCCATTATTATGGTCGAGGACGTGTACAACGATTACGAGTTCATTTACCCCTATTACCGCCTCCTGGAGGCCGGCATGGAGGTGCAGGTCGTGGGGCCGGAGGCAGGGAAGACCTATGCCGGGAAATCAGGCACCTCGGCCACTTCCACGCTGAGCGCGGACAAGGCGGATGCAGCTGATTTCGATGTCCTGATCATCCCCGGCGGGTATGCCCCGGACCACATGCGGCGGCACAGGAGCATGGTCGATCTGGTTCAAAATATGGTGGAACAGGACAAGGTCGTGGGGGCGATATGTCACGCCGGATGGATGCTGGCCTCGGCCAAGGTTCTGCAGGGCAGAAGGATGACCTCGTTTTTCGCCATTAAAGACGACATGGTCCATGCCGGTGCGGAATGGACGGATGAAGAGGTGGTGGTGGACAAGAAGCTGGTCACCAGCCGGACCCCCGACGACCTGCCGGCCTTTATGCGCTCTGTGCTGGAGGTGCAGGCATGAGGCATTACCGCCGGGAACTGTGGTTTCATGTGCCGGGACGCAGGGAACTGATCAATATCACCCCCGAGGTCCAGAAATGTCTGGAGGAAAGCGGAGTCCAGGAAGGTCTGATCCTGGTCAATGCAATGCATATCACTGCCTCGGTGTTTATAAACGACGACGAACCCGGGCTGCATCAGGACTACGACGAGTGGCTGGAAAAGCTGGCCCCGCATGAGCCCGTCTCCCAATACCGGCACAACAAAGGCGAGGACAATGCCGATGCGCATATGAAGCGCCAGATCATGGGTCGGGAGGTGGTGGTGGCCGTAACCCGGGGAAAACTCGATTTCGGTCCCTGGGAGCAGATCTTTTACGGCGAATTCGATGGGGGCCGCAAGAAACGGGTGTTGGTCAAGATCATCGGCGAGTAGCAGATATGACCATCCCAAGTCTGCCTGCGCTTTGGCGGGCCTGGAGTGGAAAAGCATATACAAGGCCTGATTACAAGGCGATACAAAATCATTAAGCCCCGTTCAACGAATACGAGGCAATCGTTCAGACTCCCTTCCCAAAGTTCAGGGGCCTTGTCCCGCGAGGCGTTGACCAGCCATTCAGCTCACGGTTGGCGATGATCCCAGTGTTGGGACTGATTCGAAAAATTATCATCCAGCCGGAATCAGGAGGCCTTCAGCGCCTCGCGGGACAAGGCCCCCCTGAACAAATACAATGCTCGAGAGGATCAAGCGGCCTCCAGCGTCGATTCCGATCCCGATTTCGATCCCGAAGAAAGAAAATCTCGACAAACGGATGCACTGGACCCTCATTCTTCGCGCCAGTGATCCGAAGCGATGCGCACACCGATATGGCTTTGCCGGTGCTTGTCTGTGCCCACGATCCCGAAAGCGGCACGATAGATGGCAAGCGCTCATGATCAAGATCCCACTTTTTGTGTTCAGGAGCCGTCCCGGATCACAGCCCGGGATGACCCTGCTGCTTGGCTTTCAGGGGCTTTTCATGTACACAGGAGGGCATCTGCATATCTTTGTTCAAGGCGTTTGAGGATGAAGAAATACCAGGATCATTACTTCAAGAAAGCCAAGCAGGACAAGTATCCGGCCCGGTCAGTGTACAAGCTTCAGGAAATAGACAAGCGCTTTTCCTTGTTCCGCCCCGGACAGAATATTCTGGACCTTGGAGCCACGCCAGGGTCCTGGGCCATATTCGCGGCCAAAAAAGCCGGTCCCAACGGTCGTGTTCTGGCCGTGGACATCAACCAGACCGATACGCCGTTTCCTCCCCAGGTTGAATTTTTACAAGGGGACGTCCTCGATCCAAACGAGCCGCTGCGCTCAGAGATCGAACAGCGGACCCCGTTCGATCTGCTGCTCAGTGATATGGCCCCCAAAACCACGGGGGTAAAGCTCAGGGACCAGACCCGGTCTGTTGAGCTGGCCCTTGCGGCCATGCACATGGGCGCAGAGGTGCTGACCCCCGGAGGATCTGCGGCCATCAAGGTTTTTCAAGGCCCGGATGTCCCTGATTTTCTTGTTCAGATGCGCAGTGTCTTTTCCAAAACCAAGACCTTCAAGCCAAAGAGCTCCCGGGCGGAAAGCACTGAGATATTTGTCCTGGGACTGGGACGAAAAGAGGGATCGTGAACATCTGAAATGACATTTCATACCTGCCTGTTTGCGTCAATTCTTCGGACTGGGGTCCGAATTTTTTCATAAAGGAGGAGAGAATGTATGGCTGGACACAGTAAGTGGGCGAATATCAAGCACAGAAAGGGCCGCCAGGATGCCAAGCGGGGCCAGATGTTCACCAAGGCCACCAAGGAGCTCATGCTGGCGGCCAAGCTGGGCGGAGGAGACCCGGTGATGAACTCCCGCCTGCGCATGGCGATTGATGCGGCCAAAAACATCAATATGCCCAAGGACAAGATCGAGACCGCGATCAAGAAGGGAACCGGCGAGATCACTTCCGGGAGCATTGAGGAAGTTGTCTACGAGGGCTATGGGCCTGGAGGCGTCGCGGTTCTGGTCGAAGGGGTGACGGACAACAAGAACCGGACCGTGGCCGAGATCCGCAAGATTTTCAGCAAGGCCGGAGGCAATCTGGGCGAATCCGGGTGTGTGGGCTGGATGTTCCAGAGCTACGGGATTCTGGCCTTTGACAAGGAGAGCTATGACGAGGACCAGCTCCTGGAAGTCGGGCTGGACGCCGGGGTCGAGGATGTCATCGACGACGGCGATGCATGGGAAGTGCGGACCTCACCTGAGGATTACCTCGCGGTCAAAGAGGCGTTCGAACAGGCCGGGATAGAGATCCAGAATGCTGAAGTGGCCAAGATCCCGCAGACCTATGTAGAGCTTGATGTGGAGACTGCGGAAAAGGCCCTCAAGCTGTATGAGCAGCTGGATGAGCACGACGATGTGCATAAGGTGCATGCCAATTTCGAGATCCCGGATGAGCTCTATGCCAAAATGGAGGCCTAAAGGGTGGCCGGGGAACGGATAACCGTCCTGGGCTTGGACCCCGGCAGCCGATGTACCGGGTACGGGCTGGTCTGTGAAGAATCCGGGCAGCTGTCCTTGATCCGGACCGGGACGGTCCGGCCGCAGGCAGATCTTCCTCTCAGCGACCGCCTGGGGGCCATACATGCGCAGCTCAGCCGCCTTATAACCGAGTATTGCCCGGACGAGGCGGCGGTTGAAGACGTCTTCGTGTCCAAAAACACCTCTTCCGCCCTGAAGCTGGGGCAAGCCAGGGGAGCGGCCCTGGTGGCCTGCGCAGGCCACCAGCTTCCGGTCTTTGCCTATGAGCCGACCCTGATCAAGAAGACCCTGGTCGGTGCCGGCCGGGCGGACAAGTCCCAGGTTGCATTCATGGTCGGACAGCTCCTGGGCAAGCGTCCTGATTGGTCCAAGGACAGCAGCGATGCTCTGGCCGCGGCAATCTGCCATGTGAACCTCCGCCGTTGGCGGCACCTTAAGACCCGGACGGGGCAGCTTACGGCGGGCGCATGATCGGCTATCTGCGGGGTACGCTACTTGAATTGCGGGCTGGAAGCTGCCTGCTGCTGACTCCCGGGGGGGTGGGATATACTGTTCAGGCCGCGGGTCCGGTCCTGGAGCGCCTCCCGGAACCCGGACAGGAGCTTTCGCTGTACGTGCATACCGTCGTTCGCGAGGACGCCTTGGAGCTGTACGGCTTTCCGTCCCGGGCGGAACAGGAAACCTTTGCCCAGCTCATAGCGGTGTCCAAGCTGGGTCCCAAGACGGCGCTGGCCATTTTGGCCGTCTTCGATCCTCAGGAACTGAGCCGGGTGGTGCATACAGAAGACATTCAGAGCCTGACCCGGGTCTCCGGAATCGGGCCCAAATCAGCCAAGCGGATCATTTGGGAGCTCAAGGACAAGCTCCAGGCCGAACCCGCTGAGCTTTCGGAGCAGCCGGGTCCCATGCCCTCCGGGGCCCAGAGTGTTTTTGCCGATGCCCTGGCCGGGCTGGTCCATTTGGGATACGCGGAAGCAGAGGTGCGGCCCGCGCTGAGCAAAGTGCTGGAGAACGAGCCGGAGCTCATGGCCGGAGAAGCCATCCGGGCGGTGCTCAAGGATATGGCCCAGATCGGCTAGGGCCTGTTTATGGGCATGACCCGGCACGAGCGCAAGGTCTTCCTTGTAAGGAGCAGAGAAAGAAAATGGGTGCTGAGACAGAGGTCAGGGTAGACGAACGGATCCGGCCCCTCAAGCTTGAGGAGTTTATAGGCCAGGACGAACTGCGGGCCAATCTGGGGGTTTTCCTCCAAGCGGCCAAAGAGCGGGGCCAGGCCATGGATCACGTTATGTTCTCCGGAAACCCCGGTCTGGGCAAAACCACCCTGGCCCAGATCATCGCCAGTGAGCTCGGAGTGAACCTGATCAGCACCTCCGGTCCGGTGATGGAGCGCAGTGGGGACCTGGCCGCCATCTTGACCAATCTGCAGCGCCATGACGTGCTTTTTGTGGACGAGATCCACCGCATGCCGCCGACTGTGGAAGAAATTCTGTATCCCGCCCTGGAGGATTTCAAGCTGGATCTGGTTATCGGGCAGGGACCTGGGGCGCGCACAGTAAAGATCGACCTGGAGCCCTTTACCCTTGTGGGCGCGACCACCAGGATCGGTCTGCTGTCCTCTCCGCTCCGGGATCGGTTCGGGGTCTTGTTCCGCCTGGAGTTTTACTCCCCTGAAGACCTGGGACAGATCGTGCACCGCTCCTCCCGTATCCTGGGCATTGAGATCACGGATGGAGGCGCCCTGGAGATCGGTGTCCGGGCCAGGGGGACGCCGCGCATCGCCAACCGCCTCCTGCGCCGGGTCTGGGATTTCGCCATGGTCGCCGGGCAGCAGGTTATCGACAAGGAACAGGCCAGGACCGCCCTGGACCGGCTGGACGTCGATCCCAGCGGTCTGGACACCATGGACCGCAAGATCCTGCTGGCCCTGATCCATCATTTCAACGGCGGCCCGGTAGGAGTGAAGACCATTGCCACCGCATGCTCGGAAGAGGTGCGTACCCTGGAGGAGATCTACGAGCCCTACCTTATCCAGTGCGGTTTCCTGAAGCGGACCTCCAGAGGGCGGGTGGCCACAGGCAAGGCCTACAAACACTTAAAGATCATCGAGTAACTGGAGGCACCATGCGGGCAGTACAACCTGGGCACGAGATACTGTTCATCCCCCGGTCCGAGGAGATACTCAGGCTGCTGGAAGCCGCCGGCCGGACCTGCTACAAATCGGAAGACAAGATTACCGACGACTCGGCCGCCGGGTTTGTGGGCCGGATCGTGCGTTCCGGACATGAAAGCGTGATCGAGCACGCCAATGTCACGGTCAGGCTCATCGTGGACCGCGGTGTGAGCCATGAGCTTGTCCGCCACCGGCTGGCCGCCTACTCCCAGGAGTCCACCCGCTATGCCAACTACTCTCAGGAGCGTTTCGGCCGGGAGATTACCGTGATCAAGCCCTGTTTCTGGGAGGAAGGGAGCCCGGAATACGCCATTTGGGAAGAGGCCATGCGTCGTGCGGAGGAGGCCTACATGCAGCTTCTGGATCAGGGTGCGTCCCCGCAGCAGGCCCGGGCCGTTCTGCCCAACAGCTTGAAGACGGAAGTGGTGATGACCGCCAATCTGCGGGAATGGCGGCATGTATTCCGCCTGCGCTGCCAGAAGGCCGCCCATCCCCAGATCCGGGAGGTCATGCTCGGGCTTCTGGATGATATGCACAGCCGCATTCCGGTGCTTTTCGACGAACTGGCCCAGATGTTCGCCGAAAGCACGCCCTGTTGAGCAGGATCCCCGGGCGCGGTCATCGGGCCCCGGGCTGCTTTTTCTCGGAATGGCCCAGCAGAAAGTATATGATACCCAGAACCAGCAATGCCCCAATCAGGAGACCGAAGGACCATGGGTCCTTGCCCTCGAGGCTGGCCACGAATATCTTGCGGATAAAGGCGACCATGGCCAGGTCCACAAATATGCGGACATGAAACTTGCCGCCCTTGAGCTGTTCAACCTGGGCATGGAGCAGCTCGACCATCATCCACAGGATGAGCAGGGATCCCAGTGCTCTGATCACGCCCTGCTCCACGTCCGAGCTGAGCGCAAAGTAGATGTCCGTGCTCAAAAGGGCGGTCACGCCGGCCGCCAGAAGCAGGAGCCCTACCATGAGCACGAGGTTCAATCCATGCATGATCCGTTCCGCCCATCTGACCATCCAGTATTCGGCCCGCTTGGATAAAAATACCTGTTTCAGCTCAGCCTCCCGGTAGGAGCTGGTCATGATATCCAGACTGATGTCCAGGACCTTGTTCAATGTCTCCAGGAGGGAGTCCATGGAGCGGGTGTCGGATACGGATTGAAAGAGTATCTGCTGGCAGTAGCGGCGGACAAAGTTCATCGATGCATTCACATAATGTCCATCCAGCCCAATGCGCACATGCGTTTTGCCCACCCGCTCCAGCTTCAGATGCAGCCGGTGATCGAATGGAGAAGTGAGAATGATTTTCAACCAGAATTTAAATGTTGTTTTGCGCTTGTTTATGGCCTCCTGGGTGGGAAAGAACTGGGCAGTATAGGGGGCTTCCTCCAGCATGGCGTAAAAGTCGCTTGCAAATTGTTCCTTTTCCGGAAGGATGAGTTCTGCCAGCTTGCGGCGGTTTTCCTCGTCTTGCTTGGTATAGCTGTAATGATTGAGCAGGTCTTCAATGGACGGCATGTTCCCTCTCTTTGCAGGTATGTTGTGTATGGTTGGCTGAACTCCCGGATGCGGGGCAATCCTTCTGCACCTTCCGCATGAGATCGATTTTTGTCTTAGCGGTTTCTATTTCAGAATCTTGGCGTTCACGGCCACGATGACTGTGGAGATGGACATGAGAATCGCCCCCACGGCCGGACTGAGCAGAATGCCCATCGGGGCGAGCACGCCGGCCGCCAGGGGGATGGCCACGGCATTGTAGCCTGTGGCCCAAAACAGGTTCTGCACGGTTTTGCGGTAGGTGGCCCGGGAAAGGCGAATCAGGTTGAGGACATCCAAGGGGTTGGACCGGACAAGGATGATATCCGCGGTTTCAGCGGCAACATCGGTCCCGGCCCCGATGGCGATGCCCAGGTCGGCCGTGGCCAGGGCAGGGGCGTCGTTGACCCCGTCCCCGGTCATGGCCACGCGCAAGCCCTGGTTTTGAAGTTCTTTGACCTTGTCCGCCTTGCGGTCCGGGGGGATTTCGGCGAAGTACTCGTCCAGCCCCAGTTCTTGCGCCACCGAAGCAGCTACTTTGGAGTTGTCTCCGGTGAGCATCATGACCTTCAGGCCAAGCCGCTTGAGCTCGGCAATGGCCTGTTTGGACTCCTCGCGGATCACATCGGCCAAGGCCACGGCACCGGCTGCCTGGTCCTGAACAAGGACCAGGACGACGGTTTTTCCTTCTTCAGCCAGGCGGGATACAGCATCTTGGTCAAAAGATATGGAGTTCTCCCGCGCGTAATCCGGGCTGACCACCGCAACATCCCTCTCCTGGACCAGCGCCTTGGCTCCGCGGCCGGGGATGGCTTCAAAGTTTTGTGCTTCCGGGGGCTGAGCGGTTGATTCGGTTATCCCCCTGGCGATGGGGTGTTCGGAGTGGGCTTCCACCGCTGATGCGAAGTTGAGAAGCTCCTGTTCGGTCATGTCCGGGTCAAAGACCAGGACATCGCTGACCCCGAAGTTGCCGGTTGTCAGGGTGCCGGTCTTGTCGAACAGGACGGCCTGGATCTTCCTGGCCCCCTCGAATGGGGTGCGGTTGCGGATGAGGAAGCCGTTCTTTGCGGCCAGGGTCGTGGATACGGCCACGACCAGGGGGACGGCCAGCCCCAGGGCGTGGGGGCAGGTAATGACCATGACCGTGACCGTTCGTTCCATGGCGAAGACAAAGTCCCGGGTGGACAGTATGAGCCAGGAGGCCATGGTCACGGCTCCCGCTCCGAGGGCGATAAAGGTCAGCCACATGGCCGCCGTGTTGGCCAGATCCTGGGATCTGGACTTACTCTCCTGGGCCTTGCGCACTAAGTCGATGACCTGATTGAGAAACGAATCATCTCCGGTTTTGCCCACTTCCACGCTCAAGGAGCCTTCGCCGTTGACTGCCCCACCAATGACAAGGTCCCCTTTGTTTTTGCGCACCGGCTTGGATTCGCCTGTGAGCAGGGCCTCATTGACAGATGACGATCCTTCCAGAACCGTTCCGTCCACCGGGATTTTCTCTCCGGGGCGGACCAGGACCCGGTCCCGGACCTGCAGATCGCTGACCGCCGTATCCGAAATATTGCCCTGGGCATCCAGCCTATGCGCCTGCCCAGGGACCATGCGGGCCAGCTCTTCCAGCGCTCCGGAAGCGCCCATGACCGAGCGCATTTCAATCCAATGGCCCAGAAGCATGATGGCGATCAGAGTGGCCAGCTCCCAGAAAAAGACCTTTCCGGGCATGCCCAGGGCCACCAGGCTGGAATAAACGTAAGCCACGCAGACGGCCATGCCGATAAGGGTCATCATGCCCGGCTGTTTCTTTTTCAGTTCGTTGACCAGGCCGGTGAGAAACGGCCATCCGCCGTACACAAAAATGGCAGTGCCCAGGCCGAAAAGGATCAGATACCGGCCGGTAAAGTCCGCAAGGCCCTTCAGGCCGAACAGGAAGTGCAGGGTGGGGGAAAGGGCAAGGATGGGCGCTGTCAGAATCAGGGTAATCCAGAATCTTTTTTTGAAATCCTGGACCATGTGTTCGTGGTGGTCGTGATGGCCGTGCGGCTTGTTCTGCTCATGATGGGAATGGGAGTGCTGATGCTGTTCCATAGCTGTCACCTGTTGAGTCTTCCTGATTGCATATCAAAACCAAAAGCGCAGTCCGGCCACGAAAGCAGCAGAATCCACATCTCCTCCTTCCTTGTCAATATTGTGCGCGGTTTCGCCGACCTTTCGATTCCAGGTAACCCCTACGTACGGAGCAAACTCTCTGCGAAGGTGATACATGAGCCGGCAGCCTAGAGTCACGTCCGTAATTCCCTGCCAGGTTTCGTATTCCGGCACGTCCTGGATAGAGAGACCGGCTTCCAGCCGGGGGGCCAGGGCCAGCCTTTGGGTCACAAGCAGCTCGTACTCGGCTTCAATTTTGGCCGAGACATCGCCGTCCTCGCTCACATACCCGGTTGCGTCGATTTCGATCCACTGCGGGGCCAGACCCTGGACCCCCAGGGCCAGGAAGGATCGTGATGGGCTGGGCTTAAAATCATGTCTGATTCCGGCCCGGAGATCCCAAAATCGAGAAATGGTCCGGCCATAGAGCAGCTCTACCCCGGCCTCTTCCACTTGATCCTGGTCCAAGGAATACTCGCCTTCGCTTTCCACAAAAAACTTATGGTCGTCGTTGCCCACCCAGCCCATCACATCCCAGAGCAGGAGCTCTTCATCCTTTTCCCGCCACTGGTGTTCAAATCGATCGGCCTTAAAGGTGGCAAATGCCTTATTGTCATGGATTGGCTGCATGCCAAAGTTTTTCTGGGGTCCTTCCTGGCCGTTTACAGCGTACTTCTGGATACCTTCGCCCACCTGAGGATCGGTTTCCACGTCACGGTAGTCAGCCGGATATTTATGTTTTCCGGTTTCCTGGGCTGAACTGTCTGAAACCTGGACAAGGCAGACCAGGGACAGGCACACGAACAGGGCCATCATCAGGTATCTCATCAGACGTCTCCTTGTATCAGGCAACACGAACAACCTGGAACATTCCGGCTTCCATGTGGTAGAGCAGGTGACAATGGAAGGCCCAGTCTCCCTTTTCAATCGGGGTGATCAGGGCCGAGAGCACTTCGCCCGGCTTGACCAGGACGGTGTGCTTGAAGGGCAGCCTGTCGGCCCCGTTTTCCAGCTGCATCCACATCCCGTGCAAATGGATGGGGTGATCCATCATGGTGTGGTTGACCAGAAAGAGGCGCAGCCGTTCATTGTGCCGAAATAGGTATGGTCCTGGATGTTCGCTGAATTTCATTCCGTCAAAGGAGAACATGTACCGTTCCATGTTGGCGGTGATGTTGATGGTCATTTCCCGGTCCGGCTCTTTTTTGTAGGGCTGTGCTTCGGCCGATACCAGGTCGTCGTAGACCAGAACCCGCCATCCGTCGCCGCCCAGGCCCAGACCGGGCTCATCCATGCGATAGCTGGGATTGTTGATGATCATGGCCGTGCTGGCCGAGCCCTTGCGGTCCGGCAGGAACGGTTCCGGGCCGTTGGGGCCCGGGATGCGGGGATCCTGTTTGGGCAGGTCCGCATCCATGGACATCTTTTCGTGGCTCATACTTCCATGTGTCATCCGGCCGTGATTCATGCCCCCGAAGATGGAGTCGTCCATCATACCCATGCCGATGTCCTCAAGGGAACGCACCGGACGCTTGCGCATATCCGGGACCCGGGCCTCCAGTCCCGGCTCCGGAGACAGGGTGCCCCGGGCATAGCCGCTGCGGTCGATGGACTCGGCGAACAGGGTGAACGGCCTGTCATGTATGGGCCGGACCAGGACGTCGTAGGTCTCGGCCACGCCGATGCGGAACTCGTGCACCGGGACCGGTCGGACCGCCTTTCCGTCCACCATGACCACCTCCATGTCCAGTCCTGGAATGCGCACATCATAGTTGCTCATGGCCGAAGCGTTGATGAAGCGCAGTCTGATGGTTTCCCCGGGGTTGAACAGGGCGGTCCAGTTCATGGCCGGGGAGTGTCCATTCATCAGATAGGTGTATGTGGATCCGGTCACGTCGGCAATGTCCACCGGACTCATACGCATCCTGCCCCAGGCCATGCGTTCGGCCAAAGTATCATGCAGGCCGCGTTCTTTGATGTCCGCAAAAAAATCGCCCACTGTGCGCTGCTGGTAGTTGTAGTAGTGGCCCAGCAGGTTGATGTGCCGGAAGATGGCTTCCGGCTGCTCAAAGGACCAGTCCGAGAGAACCACCACGTAGTCCCGGTCAAAATAGAACGGCTCCCCGTCTTTGGGGTCGATGATCAGCGGACCGTAGGAGCCGGACTGCTCCTGCAGAAAGGAGTGGCTGTGGTACCAATAGGTCCCGGCCTGAATGACCTTGTAGCGGTACGTATAGCTTTCTCCGGGCGGGATCCCGGCGAAGTTGACTCCGGGCACGCCGTCCATGGGGAAAGGGACCAGGATGCCGTGCCAGTGGATGGAGGAATGAACGCTGTCCATGAGGGCGTTGGTCACCTTGAGGACCACATCGTCGCCTTCCCGCAGACGGACCAGAGGCCCTGGAACCGTCCCGTTTATCCCGGTGGAGATCCCCTCCCGGCCGTCGATGACAATGGGTGAGTATCCAATGCTTAGGTCATAACGGCTCTTGGCCGCGGGCAAGCCTTCCAGGCCCCATTTGTCCGTCCTGGCCCAGGAGGGCAGGGGAAATGCGGCCTGCATCCCGGCCACAAACACGGAAGCGCCCAGTCCTTGGAGGAAGCTGCGCCGGCTGAATTTTTGGGATGTGCTCATATATCCTTCCTTCATGCTGCGGGTAGGTGTTCCAACAGGGACCCTCTGCAACCAACCGCTCAATCCAGCTTTCGAGCAATATATACCCCGTAGCTGTAATACGATTTATATTTCTCATACAGCTCTATTTCTTTGTTCTCTGCTTCGACTATGGCGCGAGCTTCGGGACTGTGCCCATTTCGCTTTAAAAAATCCGTAAAGCTGTCCTGCAGGGGACGATAAAAGTTCTCCACCCAGCAATGCTCCGGCAAGACAAAATAGCCGATTGGAGAGTATCCATTTTGCTCCAGGATGCTCATCTTTGAAGATGCCACATCGATCTCTGGATATTCGTTCTCCCAATGGTTCTGGATTGTTACAGGACGGGTGTTTGTCATCCAGGTAATCTCGGAAACGACGAGCAATCCGTTTGGTTTCAGATACTCATGCCAATCTGATATTCCTTTTTTGAATCCAATATTGTATATCGCACCCTCAGACCAGATAATATCGAACTCTTGTTCACTAAAAGGCAAACTTTCCATTGAGCAACAAAGCGGTGTTACTTTATTCGAAAGCCTTTGAATTTCAGCTTTACTTTCCAGTACGTCCAGAAAATCTTGTAGAAAATCAACTGCCGTGATGCAAGCATTCAATAGGCGGGCAAGTATGAGTGTGGAAGCCCCGGTCCCGCAGCCTATATCCGCAATCTTTAAGGGCGCATTGCGGTCTATTGCAGCCAGGTTAAGCGCTTTTTCGGTTTCTGCATCCCCGCCCGGCCCTTGCCTGGGGATTGCTTTGTATAGGTCTGCCAATAATTGAAGTTCATCCATTATTTTCTCGTCTCCGGTTTTGAACTCAAGCCATTAAAGATTTTCAATACGGTCCTTTATAATAATTCAGCGTATATCCTGGACACTGTCCGGTCAATAACAGCATCGTCTGGCTGGCGGTTGCCGCTTCAGCGTTCAGATTTTCGAGCATCTTTTCAGCCAAAACGGTTGAATGCGGTAATCTGCTGTGCTTGGGTAGAAAACAAAGCTTAAAATAATTAAAATCAGTAGGTTAAGAATATAATTTGACATGGTATTGATTCTTATGTTGACATCCTGCAAAAATATAATACTATTTTGGTAGGTATTTGTTCATGCCTTAAAACAGGAGGTACGCATAATGAAACGGTTTTTGATTGCGGCAACGGTATTGGCAGTTATGGTCAGCGGCGGCCTGGTTCTGGCCCAGCAACAGGGGGCAGGACAAGGCCAGGGCTATAGTCCCCAGGGACAAGGCTGGTTTTGCCCCTGGTGCGGACAGAATGGTCCGCAGGGGCAGGGCATGGGACCCGGTATGATGCAAGGACAAGGCAGGATGCGCGGCGGCCAGCAGGGGATGAATCAAGGTTGTCCGTATAATCAGCAAGGCATGCAGCGTGGATGGGCACGCGGACAATACGGTCCCCAGACTGGACAACAGCAGCAGCCGGCCCAGCCTTTGCAGGCAGATCAGGCCAGGCAGCTTGCGGAGAACTATGTGGCTGGAAACCCCAACCTGAAGGTGGGTGAGGTCACTGAGAATGACGAGCAGGGTGCTTTTGTGGCCACTATTGTCACCCAGGACGGATCTTTGGTGGAAAAAGTGCTCATCGATAAAGAGACCGGCTGGATGAAAAGGCAGTATTAATCAAGGTCGCTGGAAACAAGCCAGCAAAGGGCCGTGTCAGTTGGACGCGGCCCTTTTTTATTAGATACCGTACAAAGTTTTCTCCGGCGGCTGCTTTTTCTTTTCATAGTTGTTCAAAAAGACGTCAAGGATCTCGGGATCGAAATAGATCCCGGCCTGGCTTTTGAGGAATTTTGTCCATGGCATTGGTGTATCCAGTATTAGGCCATAATTTGTGATAATTTCTCTTCCTCTCCCAAAATGAGCAATATATCTCCAGCCTGAAGTTCCCGGTCCGCCTTGGGAATAAAGTTGAAATGTTCTTTTCGTAATGGCTTGATGGCCACAACCTGGAGCTCATACGTGTTGGTTAAATTCAGCTCCCGCAAGGTCTTGCCTGCCCATTCCTTGACTTCCAGTTCCCGGACCAATATCCCTTCAGCCAAAGACAGGTAGTCCACAACCCCTGGAACCACAAGTTTGCGTGCCAATCCCTGGGCTGCGAATCGTTCTGGAAAGACCACCTCCTCCACACCGAGCTTTTTGAGCACAATCTCGTGCTCTTCGCTTATGGCCTTGACCCAGACTTTTTGAGCCCCAATCTCCTTGAGATGAAGGGCTATGAGGATGCTGGCCTCCATGGATTTGCCCACGCTGACCACCACATTGCCCATCTCGGCAATTCCCAGTTGTTCCAGGGCAATCTTGTCTGTTGCGTTGGCCTCAAAGACCTTGGTCAACACCTCCTGGGCCTGTCTGACCTTGGCCTGATTGATGTCCAGCCCAACAACTGTATGGCCCATCTCCACCAGGGATTTGCCCACATAGTATCCGAAGTTGCCCAACCCGATGATTCCAACCTCTTTTTTGGCCATTTCTCCTTCCTATGTGTTACCGCCGACACACACCGGACCCACCCATGCCGGGTTTTAAAGAGACCCACTCTGCTACCTGTTGATATCCCATGCTAATTTCTTCCCCATTTTTCGAGTCATCAGTCATGGTTGGTTACCGTTGAATTATTTAGCAACAAATTGTAGACAAGGCCCTATTTTCACTACCCCAGCGCCCTGGGAGTTCATTTGGTTGCTATTTTCGCGCATAGCTGAAGCGTCATAGGCCAAAAACAAAGCTTGTTTGGTGAGCCCATGACCTGTGAAAGCACTTAAGACAGGAATAAAAAAAAGCTCAGGCCTGTTTTCCAAACACG